>NZ_JBEEAC010000038.1:0-63191 GCF_040120695.1 Plantactinospora sp. B6F1
GACGGCACCACACCGTACCGCGCACGCTCTCTCACAACCCGGACACGCTGCCACCGGTCACCCTCATCACCAACCCGCCGCGCCGAAACCCACCCACGATCACCGACGTGCGGAAAGCGGGGCTAGGAGGGCCATGAACGAGACCAGCCCGTACGCCGCCCGCGGCGGAGGCTCGGCGTGACCGATCGCAAGCCGGTGGAAAGCTGGCTCACCGACATGGACGGGGTACTGGTGCACGAGGGGCAGCCGGTGCCCGGCGCGCCCGAATTCGTCCGGGCACTGGGTGCCTCGGGCAAGCCGTTCCTGATCCTCACCAACAACTCGATCTACACCGCCCGGGACCTCCAGGCCCGGCTGAACCGGATGGGGTTCGACGTCCCCGAGCGCGCCATCTGGACCGCCGCGCTGGCCACCGCGCAGTTCCTGGCCGACCAGCGGCCCGGCGGTACCGCGTACGTGATCGGGGAGGCCGGGCTGACCACCGCGATGCACGCCGTCGGGTACGTGCTGACCGACTTCGCCCCCGACTACGTGGTGTTGGGCGAGACCCGGACGTACAGCTTCGAGGCGATCACCAAGGCGGTCCGGCTGATCGACGGTGGAGCCCGGTTCATCTGCACCAATCCGGACCCGACCGGCCCGTCCGCCGAGGGCGCCCTGCCGGCCGCCGGCTCGGTGGCGGCGATGATCTCGAAGGCGACCGGGGTGGCGCCGTACTTCGTCGGGAAGCCGAATCCGATGATGATGCGGTCGGCGCTGAACACCATCGACGCGCACTCGGAGACGACCGCGATGATCGGTGACCGGATGGACACCGACATCCTCTGCGGGCTGGAGGCGGGGTTGCAGACCGTGCTGGTGCTGACCGGGATCAGCACCCGGGCCGAGGCCGAGCGCTATCCGTACCTGCCGTCCCGGATCGTCGACTCGGTGGCCGACCTGATCGACGAGATCTGAGTCGTCCCGGCCGGAGCTGAGTCGTCCGGGCAGGATTCTGAGTCGTCCCGGCCGGAGCTGAGTCGTCCCGGCCGGGCGGCAGCGACCGGGGTCAGGCCGAGAGCGGGGCGTTGCAGGCGGCCACGACCGCCCGGCGGCAGGCGGCGGTGAGCGGGCGCAGTGCGGCGTCGCGCTGCTGTGCCTCGTGGCCGTTGACCGAACCGCCGGGTGCGGCGTGCTCGGCCAGCGCGAGCACCTGGTCCAGCACGCTGGCCCGGGCGAACAGCCGGCGCGAGCGCGGGTCGAAGCCGGGCGGCAGGTCCATTCCGCTGTCCGGGCGGCGCAGGGCGGCGAGCGCGCCGGCCAGCTCGGGACGCCACTGCGCGACGTCGAGCCGGGTCAGTGCGGCGGTCGCCTCGGCCAGGGTCACCGCCAGCTCGGCCTCGGCCTCGGCGGCACCGGGACTGCCGAGCGAGGCGGCCGGAGCGGTCTCCGGCAGCGGATGGACCCGCCAGAGCACCGTCTCGAACGTCACGCCGGACCCGCTGGTGTGCGTGCGTACCTCGGGGATCACGCCCAGGCCGCGGGCCACCACGGCCTCGCCGGCCAGCAGGGCCGCCGAGGCGAACGGACCGGGGCCGGGCAGGCCGCGCGGATCGCCGGGGGCGGGCAGCACCAGCCGGATCTCGTCGGGCGAGAGTTTGGAGAAGGCGGAGAGCGCGTCGCGCAGCGGTATGTCGGTCCAGGCACCGGGTGCGTCGGCGACGAGGTGCTCCTCGCCGCCGGCGATCTCGTCGGCGATCTCGTCGTACGGCACCAGCCCGGCGCGCCATGCGCGTACCCAGGCCACAAAACGGCTGGACCGGCGCGCCACGAGAGTCGCCGCGCCCGTTGCGGGGGACATGCGGCTAGGGTACGTGCTTCCCGTGTCGGCTGTCTCGGGTGCGGGCAGGGCGGCGCGTCAACTCCGGTCGGTGGCCGACGGCGGTTACCGTCGCCTCCCATGGGGAGGATGTACGGCGACGACGTGCTCGCCGGGGACTGGCGGCGGCGCCGGGTGGTGCCCGAGGTGCCGGCCGAGGCCGATCTGGTGGTCGAGGACGCCGATTCGGGGTTTTGCGGCGCGGTGGTGGGTTTCGAGTCCGGTGCGGTGGTGCTGGAGGACCGGCACGGCCGGCGGCGGAACTTTCCGTTGCTGCCGGCGGCGTTCCTGCTCGACGGGAAGCCGGTGACGCTGCGCCGGCCGGCACCGTCGGCGGCACCGGCGCCGCGCCGACGGACCGCCTCCGGATCGGTCGCGGTGGCCGGAGTACCCGCCCGGGTGGCCCAGGCCAGCCGGATCTGGGTGGAGGGTGTGCACGACGCGGCGCTGGTGGAGCGGATCTGGGGCGACGACCTGCGGATCGAGGGCGTGGTGGTGGAGCCGCTGGACGGCATCGACGCGCTCGCGTCCCGGGTCCGGGAGTTCGGCCCGGGGCCGGGGCGGCGGCTCGGGGTCCTCGTCGACCACCTGGTGCCCGGTTCGAAGGAGAGCCGGATCGTCGCGGCGGTCACCTCGCCGGACGTCCTGGTCACCGGCCACCCGTACGTCGACGTGTGGCAGGCGGTGAAGCCGTCGGCGCTCGGCATCCGGGCGTGGCCGGTGGTGCCGCCGGGACGGCCGTGGAAGGAGGGCGTCTGTGCCGCCCTCGGGGTTGCCGAGCCGGCCGAGATGTGGCGGCGGATCCTCGCCCGGGTCGACAGCTTCCACGACGTCGAGACACCGTTGATCAACGCGATGGAACGGCTCATCGACTTCGTCACGGTCCCGTCCGGGCCCTGACCGGCGCGGTTCGGCCTCGACGACCACCACGCGGTCGGCGTCGACCCGGTACGAATGCTCCGGCGACGCCGTTGTCGCGGGCGGGTCGTCGTCTCAGCCGAGCCGGTCGGGGTCGCGGGTGAAGACGAAGGTGGCGATGTCCAGGGCGGTGACCGCACCGGTAGGGTCGCGCCGGACGGCGAGGATCTCACCGTTGTTCATGCCGGAGCGGCCCCGCCAGCGGCCGGCGGCGTCCCGGCCGAACCGCCAGGGCGGGACGGTGCCGGCCAGCAGTTGGCGCACGACCAGTTCCTCGGCGGTCGGCTCCCAGGAGACCTCGAACTCTCGGCCCATCCACCACCAGCGGCCGGTCAGCTCGGCGACCTCCGCGTCCGGCGGCGCGGTCGCCGGGCGCCAGGGCTGGACCGGCGTGGGTTCGGCGTCGAGCACCGTGGAGAGCACCTGTCGGCCGAGCGCCGGCAGCGACGCGGCGCGCAGCCCGTACGCGTTGGCGAAGCCGACCACGCCGGTGCCGGAGGGCCGGTGCACCGAGAACGTGGCCACGTAGCCGGGCATCGAACCGCCGTGCCCGACGTACACCCGGTCGCCGACCCGGTGCAGTTCCACGCCGAGTCCGTAGCCGGCGGTCCACACGTCCGGGTCGGCCATCGCCACCGGGACGCACATTTCCGCCGCGCTGTCCGGACCGAGCACCTGCGGATCCGGGGCGGCGAGGAAACCCGCCCAGCGGGCGAGATCGGTCAGGCTGGCCCAGAGCTGCCCGGCCGGCGCCATCGCCCCGGTGTCGGTACGCGGCTCCTCGCGCAGCGTCCCGTGCCATGGATGTACGACGTAGCCGCGGGCGTACGGTTCGGTGGCCTGGTAGGAGGTGCGGGTCATCCCCAGTGGATCGAGCAGCCGGGACCGGACGAGCTTCCACCATGACTCCCCGGTGACCCGCTCCAGCACCGTCCCGAGCAGCCCGTACGCCAGGTTGGAGTAGTGGAAGGCGCGGTGCGGCGGAAATGCCAGTTTGTCGCCGGTGAGACCGGCGAGCAGGGTGTCCGGGTCGACACCGGTGGAGCGTTCCCACCACTCGCCGTCCGGTTCGCGTTGCAACCCGGCGACGTGGCCGAGGAGTTGACGCAGCCGGACGGCGCCGAGCGGGTTGCCGGGCAGGTGCCGGTGCAGCGGATCGTCGAGATCGAGCAGCCCCTCGTCGCGCTGCCGCAGCAGCAGTACCGCGGTCATCGTCTTGGTGATCGAGCCGATCCGGTACTGGAGGTCCGGATCCGGCGGCGGCGTCTCGCCGGCCGTGGCGACGTGCACGAGCCCGCCGTCCTGCCCGGGCGCGGCGGCGGACGGGGTCCGGAGCACCCCGAGGATCAGCGACGGCGCCCGGCCGGATGCCTGGGCCTGGGCGACGAGCGTGTCGATCCGGCTGGTGGTCTGCGGCGATAGGCCGGACTCCGGCGGCTGGGGGACCACGGGCTGCCTCCTCGGGCTCGAGTGCCGGAACCGGACTGGCTTGTCTGAACGGGCTGGATCATCCTAGCCAGGACCGGACACCGGAAAACCGGACCGATCATCCGAACCGGACCGTCCGGGGTGTAAACAGGATCGAATCGGGTGGCCGGACGACGCCCGGCCGGCGGATCTCGACAGGAGATCTTACGTAGGTCGATCGTGAGTTCGCCGGTAGCCGCCCGGACGTGCCAGGATCGATGTGTGGAGTCGCTCCTGTGGATCGTATTGGGCGTCGTGCTGGTCGTTGCGGAGATCTTCACGACGACCCTCTTCCTCGTCATGTTCGGAGTCGGGGCGTTCGCCGCGGCCGGCGCTGCCGCCCTCGGCGCCCCGCTGGAGCTCCAGGCGGTGGTCTTCGCCGGCGTCTCGGCGCTGACCGTGGCCGTCGCCCGACCCGTGATGAGGCGGCATCGCGCGGCCGAACTGTCCGGGGAGGAGCAGCCGTTCGGGGTCCGGGCGATCACCGGGAGCAGCGCGCTGGTGCTGGAGCAGGTGGACGCCGACAGTGGCGTGGTCAAGATCGACGGGGAGATCTGGACCGCCCGCTCGTACGACGCCAGCCAGGTGATCGAGCCCGGCACCCGGGTACGGGTGATCGAGGTCAAGGGCGTGACCGCACTGGTCTGGCGGGATGAGTTCACAATTGATGAGCAACCCGAAATAAAGAGGTGAGCGCGACGTGGATACGGTGATCGGTCTGCTGTTGGCCGCCGTGGCCCTGATCACGGTGGTGACCCTGGTGCGTGCGGTACGGATCGTGCCGCAGCAGCGGGAGGACGTTGTCGAGCGGCTGGGCCGGTACAAGCGCACCCTCAACCCGGGCCTCAACCTGTTGGTGCCGTTCGTCGACGCGGTACGCACCAAGGTCGACATGCGGGAGCAGGTGGTCAGCTTCCCGCCGCAGCCCGTGATCACCTCGGACAACCTGGTCGTCTCGATCGACACGGTGCTCTACTTCAAGGTCGTCGACTCGGTGAAGGCGACCTACGAGATCTCGAACTTCCTCCAGGCCATCGAGCAGTTGACGGTCACCACCCTGCGGAACGTCATCGGCTCGCTCGACCTGGAGCGGGCGCTGACCAGCCGCGAGGAGATCAACCGGCACCTCTCCGGGGTACTCGACGAGACGACCGGACGGTGGGGCATCAAGGTGACCCGGGTGGAGATCAAGGCGATCGAGCCGCCGCCGAGCATCCGGGACTCGATGGAGAAGCAGATGCGCGCCGAGCGGGACCGCCGGGCCGCGATCCTCAACGCCGAGGGGCACAAGCAGTCGCAGATCCTCTCCGCCGAGGGTGAGAAGCAGGCCGCAGTGCTCCGCGCCGACGGTGACCGGCAGGCCCGGATCCTCCAGGCGGAGGGGCAGGCGAAGGCGATCCGTACCGTCTTCGACGCGATCCACCAGGCGAATCCGAGCCAGAAGGTGCTGGCCTACCAGTACCTCCAGGCGCTGCCGCAGATCGCCAACGGGACCGCCAACAAGGTGTGGATCGTTCCGGCCGAGTTGAACAAGGCGCTCGAGGGGCTGGGCGGCGCGCTGGGCGGACTCGGCCAGATGGTCGGCGACGAACCCCGGGCGAGCGTCGACGCGAGCGCCGTCGAGCGCGAGGCGGCGGAGGCGGCCCAGGCCGCGGCCGAGGCGGCCCAGGAGGTCAACGCCGAGGTACGCGCCGCCGAGGCGCAGGTGTCGTCCCGACCTGCCGGTCCGCAGCAGTTGCCCGCGCCGGAGCCGGTCCCGCCGACCGACCTGGTCGACAACTCCACTGTGGACAAGCATCCCGAGCGGGGCTGACCGGCCCGCCCGGCCCATTCCGGCAAAGCGTCCGCGCGGCGCCCCGGCACCTGACACGATCGGTCTAGCGACGGGTGGTGTGAAGGAGCGGGGCGTCGAAGCGGATCGCGCCCGCGCCCGCCCGCGCAGTACGTTGAGCGAGGTGACGGCGTGTGATCCACCCCTCGAATCCGGAAAATCCCCCCTCGAACCCCCAGCGTGATTCCGCGCGCCCCGGGGCGGTGACGGTGCCGAAGAGGACATCCGGCACCGCACCGGGCAGCGGCGGCGGGGTGTATCCGGTCTCCGGGCGCTGGCCCTACGGCGGCTTCGGGTTCCTGCCGTTCGTGGTGGAGCGCGGCGCCAGCGAACCGGCCAGTGACGCGAGCTGGGCCTGGTCGCTGCGCCGGCTCGCCCGGCTCGCCGTCTGGTCACTGCCCGGCTATGCCATTGTGTACGGTTCGGTGACCCTGGTCGGTGCCGGGAACGCGCCGTTCCTCACCCAGCAGCGTCCGGCCCACCTGCTCGGCTGGATCGGTGCGCTCTGGCTCGGCCTGCTCGCCCTGATGGCGCTGGCCAGCCTGCTGGTGACCACCCGGACCCGGGGCGTCGGCACCGCCGGTCTGCTGGTCGCGGTCGCCGGGACGATGCTGGTACTCCCGTTCGGCGGACTGCCGGACTCCACGGCGGCGTTCGGCCGGGCTGGCCAGGTCATCGCGGTCAGCGGCGGCGTGCTCTACTCCCTCGGCTGGTGGCTGACGGGTCTGGCGCTGTACCGCTCCGGAGTCTTCAGCCAGTCCGACGGCGTACTGCTGATGATCGCGGCTCCGCTGCTCGGCGTCGGCGGGATGCTGGCCTCGGCCCTGCACGCCCTCGGTGCGATGTTCGTGCTCGCCGCCGGCATCGGGATCGCCTGGCGGGCCCGGCTGCTGGTGCCGCCGGTCGGCCGGGCCGCGCTGACCCGTCCCGGCACGGCCGGGGCGGTGGCGGCGAGCGTCTCCGGCGGTCTCGGCGTCGCTCCGGCAGGTGGTGGGCTGGGCCCCGCCACGACCGGCCCAGCCCCCTCCTGATCGTCCCCGTTCCGTCCGGTCCCGGTCGGACCGTCCGCCCGCCGGAGGGCGCTACCGCCCCGGGTCGCCCTCCGGCGGGCCGTCCTGTTCGACCAGTACCTCCGCGATGCGGCGGAAGACCATGCTTCGCCAACCACCGCTCATGATGGTGAAGGCGCGCTGCTGGACCGGGTCGTCGGGGTCGAAACCGGCGTGTTCGACGAAGAGCCGGGTGCCCCGCCCCTCGGCGGCGAGCGTCCAGGTGACGGTGGTCTCCAGGCGGCCACCGCTCCAGGAGAGCCGCAGCCGGTGCTCCGGCTCGACCTCCAGGACCTCGCAGTGCACCACGCCGTCGAAGTCCTCGTCGGGCCGGGCCGTGGTCTGGAAGGTGAACCGGTGTCCCGGTACCGGCTTGAAGTCGTTCGGCATCAACCACCGGGCCAGCAGCTCGGGCTCGGTGAGGGCCCGCCAGACCCGTCCGGGTGGATGCGCGAGAAACTGGTCGGCCCGGATCACGCCGCGTTCGGTCGTCATCGTTGTCCCTCCTGTCGGCCGGAATCCCGGCGCTGTTCGGCTGTTGCGGCCACGGCGTCCGACCGGCCGGCGCGACCGGCGGCATGGCGTGGGCGGTCGGTGTCCTCGTCGGCGTCGATCGCGTCGAGTAGGTCGCGGAGCCCGGCGAGCTTCTCCCGCCAGAACCGCTCGTACGGGGTGAGCCACTCGGCGACGTCGCGCAGTGGCTCCGGACGCAGCGAGTAGAGCCGCTGCCGGCCGGCCCGGTGCTCGACCACCAGGCCGGCGTCCTTGAGTACCCGCAGGTGTTCGGAGAGGCTCGGCCGGCGCATGTCGAAGTGGTCGGCCAACTCCTGCACCGGCCGCTCGCCCCGGTCCAGCAGCAGGCCGAGTAGTTGCCGCCGGGTCGGGTTGGCGACCGCGGTGAAGACGTCGACGTCAGGCACGGCCGGCCGTCGCCTGGAGCACGATGCCGTTGCCGTCCGGGTCGTCGAAGGTGACGAATCGGCCCCAGGGCGCTTCCTGGACGCCGCCGGACATCGGCACGCCGCGGCGGGTCAGCTCGGCGACGTCGCCGTCGAGGTCGTCGGTCTCCAGCACCAGTCCCTTGACCGAGCCGGGCGGCATGGTGTCGAACCAGGTGACCAGGGTGATCGAGGTCCCGGCACCCTTCGGGCCGACCTGCACCCAGCGCTGGTCCGGCCCCGTCCGGTTGTCGCCGAGCAACTCGAAGCCGAGGGTGTCGACGTAGAAGTCCCGGGCCCGGTCCTGGTCGGTCACCGGCAGTGAGAGCAACTGGATCTGCGTGATAGCCATGCGGACGACAATAGGTAGGCAATGTCCTACCAGTCAAGCGTAGGAAATCTCCTACCTGTCGAGCCCGATCGGGTGGCGGAGCGGGGGACCGGGAGAATCGGCACGTGTCCGACGCGCCCACCATCGTGCCTGCCGAAGTGATCACCGACCCGGAAGATCCCCGGATCGCCGACTATCGGGCCCTCACCGACGTCGAGCTGCGTACCCGGTGGGAGCCGCCGAACGGGCTCTTCATCGCCGAGGGCGAACTCGTGCTGCGCCGGGCGGTCCGGGCCGGCTACCGGCCGCGTTCCTTCCTGGTCGACGCGAAACGGGTCGACCAGCTCGGTGACCTGGCCGCCGGCAACGGTGCCGGCGGGACGCCCGCACCCGTCTACGCCGCCAGCCCGGCCGTGCTGGAGCGGGTCACCGGCTTCCACGTGCACCGGGGCGTACTCGGCTCGTTCCACCGACGCGCGCTGCCGACCGTGCCGGAGGTGCTCCGGGAGGCCCGCCGGGTGGTGGTGTTGGAGGACGTCAACAACCACACCAACCTCGGGGCGATCTTCAGGGGCGCCGCCGCGCTCGGGGTGGACGCCGTCCTGCTCTCGCCCACCTGCGCCGACCCGCTCTACCGGCGCAGCGTCCGGGTCAGTATGGGCGAGGTCTTCGCGGTGCCGTACGCGAGGTTCGACAGCTGGCCCGCAGGTCTGGACCGGGTCCGGGAGGCCGGCTTCGCCGTGCTCGCCATGACGCCGGCGCCGGACGCCGTACCGATCCAGCGGTTGACTCCGGCCCAGCGCGAGCGGGCGGCACTGCTGCTGGGGGCCGAGGGTCCCGGCCTCACCGCTGGAGCCCAGTCGGCCAGCGACGTCCGGGTGGTCGTCCCGATGCGGCGCGGAGTGGACTCGTTGAACGTCGCCGCCGCTGCGGCGGTGGCGTTCTGGGAGCTGGGACGTGACGATCCGCCGTTTGCATGATGATGCGACCTAATGCATAATCTTCCCTGTGTCCAAGGTTCTCACCTCCCTGCCCATCGGCGAACGTGTCGGCATCGCCTTCTCCGGCGGCCTCGACACCTCGGTCGCGGTCGCGTGGATGCGCGACAAGGGCGCCGTCCCCTGCGCCTACACGGCCGACATCGGCCAGTACGACGAGCCCGACATCGCCTCGGTACCCGGTCGCGCCCTGAGCTACGGCGCCGAGCTCGGTCGCCTGGTCGACTGCCGTGCCGCCCTGGTGGAGGAGGGACTGGCGGCGTTGACCTGCGGCGCCTTCCACATCCGCTCGGGCGGGCGGATGTACTTCAACACCACCCCGCTGGGCCGGGCCGTGACCGGGACCCTGCTGGTGCGGGCGATGATCTCCGACGACGTCCAGATCTGGGGCGACGGCTCGACCTTCAAGGGCAACGACATCGAGCGCTTCTACCGGTACGGGCTGCTGGCCAACCCGCAGCTGCGCATCTACAAGCCCTGGCTCGACACCGACTTCGTCACCGAACTGGGCGGGCGTAGGGAGATGTCGGAGTGGCTGTCCGAGCGCGGGCTGCCGTACCGGGACAGCACCGAGAAGGCGTACTCCACCGACGCCAACATCTGGGGCGCCACGCACGAGGCGAAGACCCTCGAGCACCTCGACAACGGTATCGAGACCGTCAACCCGATCATGGGAGTCCGGTTCTGGGACCTGTCGGTGGAGATCCCGACCGAGGACGTCACGATCGGCTTCGACCAGGGCCGCCCGGTGACGATCAACGGCAAGGAGTTCGGCAGCCCCGTCGAACTGGTGCTGGAGGCGAACGCCATCGGCGGCCGGCACGGCCTGGGCATGTCGGACCAGATCGAGAACCGGATCATCGAGGCCAAGAGCCGGGGCATCTACGAGGCACCCGGGATGGCGCTGCTGCACGCCGCGTACGAACGGCTGGTCAACGCGATCCACAACGAGGACACCCTGGCGAACTACCACAACGAGGGCCGCCGCCTCGGCCGGCTGATGTACGAGGGGCGCTGGCTGGACCCGCAGGCCCTGATGCTGCGCGAGTCGCTGCAGCGCTGGGTCGGCACCGCGATCACCGGCGAGGTGACGTTGCGGCTGCGCCGGGGCGAGGACTACTCGATCCTGGACACCACCGGCCCGGCGTTCAGCTATCACCCGGACAAGCTGTCGATGGAGCGTACCGAGGACTCGGCGTTCGGCCCGGCGGACCGGATCGGCCAACTCACCATGCGCAACCTGGACATCGCCGACTCGCGGGCGAAGCTGGAGCAGTACGCCACCCTCGGCATGGTCGGCGGCGCGACCCCGCAGCGGGTGGTCGGTGCCGCGCAGGCGGCGTCGACCGGGCTGATCGGTGCGATGCCGGCAGGTGGTGCGGAAGCCATCGCCTCGCGGGGGGTCTCCTCCGCCGACGACGAGGCACTCGACCGCGCCGCGATGGAGTTCGGCGTCGACTGATCTCCTGTCGGGGATCAACCGGCACCGATCCTCCAGGGGATCGGCCACGACCTGGCGAGCTGCGCCGGAGGGTTCGGCGCAGCCGTGCGGTCGCCGGCCCGGCGGTGCCGGTGGCGGCGCGGGTGGTCGCGGGTCGGGCGGTACCGTCGAGCCCGTGTTTCCCACCGTGCGCGAGGTGCTGGCCCTCGATCCGGTCCGGCACGGCGGCCCCCGGGTGGTCGCCGGCGCGGCCGGGCTGGACCGGCGCGTACGGTGGGTGCACGCCGCCGAGGTGCCGGACATCGCGGCCCTGCTCAGCGGCGGTGAACTGGTGCTCACCACCGGCATCGGCCTGCCCGGCGACGACGCCGGGCTGCGCGCCTTCATCGACGAGCTGGCCGATGTCGGGGTCTCCGGACTCCTGGTCGAACTCGGCCGGCGCTATCCGGCCGCGGTACCCCGGGCGATGGTCACCGCGGCCGAGCGCCGGAACCTGCCGCTGGTCGAACTCTGCCGGGTGACGCCGTTCGTCCCGATCACCGAGGCGGTGCACGGGCTGATTCTCGACGCCCAACTCGCCGAGTTGCGGGCGACCGAGGAGATCCACCAGCGGTTCACCGAACTCTCCGTCGAGGGCGCCGAGCCGGCCGAGGTGGTCCGGCAGGCCGCCGTACTGGCCGGCTGCCCGGTGATCCTGGAGAACCTCTCCCGGCAGGTGCTGGCGTACGACCCGGCGGGGGAGAGCGCCGAGCTGCTGCTCCGCGGCTGGGAGCAGCACTCCCGGCGAATCCGCCCGACCGGCCGGACCGGCTACGACCCGGACGCCGGCTGGCTCTGCACCACGGTCGGCGCCCGGGGGCAGGACTGGGGGCGGCTGCTGCTGCGCTGGCCGAGCGGGGAGCCGCCGGTCGCCACCTCGGCCGGCCCGCCGACCCGGTTGACGATCCTGATCGAGCGGGCCGCCTCCACGCTGGCGCTGGGCCGGCTGATCCGGCGGGACGCCGAGGGGCTGGAGCGGCAGATCCACCGCACCCTGCTGACCGCGCTGCTCGACCACACCCGGCCGGTCGACGAGGTGGCGCTGCGGGCCCGCGCCCTCGGGGTACCCCTGGACCGCCGGCACCTGGTCGGGGTGGTGGTCCGGTACCGCGCCGACGAGGCGGGCGCGGCGCCGGGCGGGCAGGCCCGGCTGCGGGATCTGGCCGAGGCGGTCAGCCAGGCCCTGCGGGAGGTCGAACTGAGCGGACTGGCCAGCACCCTGGACGACCAGGCGGTCGGTGCCGTGCTGGCCCTGCGGGACCCCGGGGACGAGGAGCGCGCGCTTGTCGCGTTCGCGGCGGCCCTGGACCGGGTACGCCTGGACGCCGGCCCGGCCACGGTCCGGCCGTACGGCGTGCCGGGCGCGGTGATCGTGGCGGCCGGCTCCGGCGTGGGCACCGTACGGGAGGTCCGGCGCTCGCTGATCGAGGCCCGCCAGGTCGCCGACGCCGCCCGCCGGGGGCGACGGGACCTGCCGGTGTACCGGTTGCCCCAGGTTGGCCTGGTCGGGCTGCTGCACCTGCTCCGGGACGAGCCGAGGTTGCAGACCTTCGTCGAACGCGAACTCGGGCCGCTGCTGACCCACGACGCCGAGCATCCCCGGGAGCAGTTGCTCGGTACGTTGCGCGGCTACCTGGCCAGCGGCCGGAACAAGTCGGCCGCCGCCTCGGCGGCGCACCTGTCCCGGCCGGCCTACTACGAGCGGCTGGCCCGGATCTCCCGGATTCTCCGGGTCGACCTGGACTCGGTGGACGACTGCCTGTCGCTGCACGTCGCCCTGCTCGCCCTGGACGCCGTCCGGGACGGCTGATCCATCCGGACCGGCGCCCGGTGGCCGGACCGCCGCCCGGTCCAGCGCCGTTTCGACAGGACCGGGCCGGGCTCAGGAGATCGCGGTCAGCGCCTTGGCGTACGCCGGGGGGACGAAGTGCGGTCCGGCCGGGGTGAAGACGTCGGTGGCGTTGGCCGCCGTCCAGGCCTGCGCCGGGACGGCGTCGAGCAGCGTGCGGACCACGGCCGCGTCCCGCCAGTCCGGATGCTCGGCGACCAGGCCGAGCGCCACCACCGACTCCTCGACCTCGCCGACGCACTCGAACGGCTTGTGTGCGTCGACGCCGAGCAGTTCCAGGTAGCCGGGCGACTGGGTCGGGTCGGCCAGCAGGTCGGCGCCGAAGATCTGCACCAGCCGGGCCCGGGGCATGAACGGGGCCAGGGCCAGGAAGATGAACCGGCACTTCGGGCAGTCCCCGCACCACCGGTCGCTGGGGTCGCGCAGCTTGAACGCCGCGTTGCAGCTCGTCACCACGTCGTCGTAGCGGTCGAACTGGGCGAAGAGCCGGGCGATGTGCAGTTCGGAGAGCTGCCGCAGCAGCGAGAAGTACGGCTCGGTCAGCCCGGCGTGTCCGGCCAGCGCGGCCCGGAGCAGCCCCTCCGCCTCGACTCCCTTGGACCACTGGTGGTTGACCTGGACACCGTGCCAGACCAGGTTGGGGTCGGATGCGGAGCGCTCGTTCGACATCACCACCGGGCCCAGCCCGTGCAGTACGGCGGTGGCCACCGCGACCAGCGAGTTGATGGCGGTGACCGGGATGTGCCCGTTGCGGGCTCCGGCCGCGTTCAGCTCGATCAGCGCCGGGTCGAGCCGCCGCCGGGCGGCCAGCGGGGTCAGCCCGGAGGCCTCGTCGACGCTGGCGATGATGTGGTTCGGGTTGACCGAGAAGGGCACCGGGTCGAAGCCGGCCCGGCGTAGCGCCTCCAGGGTGACGATGGAGTCCTTGCCGCCACCCACGGTGGAGAGCGGCCGGCGGTCCGAGTTGTCCCAGCCGACCGGTTCGGCGCTCCGCCCCGGTGGCAGCTCGGGGGTCAGGTCCAGCACGTGCGGCAGGTCGTTGCGGTAGGCGTACTCGGCGAGTCCGGCGGTGTAGACGGCGGTGACCAGCGCGACCGCCTGCTCGCCCAGCGGTGCCGGCAGGACCAGCCTGGGCGGTGCGGCGGCCTTGTAGTAGCTCACCCCGGCGACCAGGTGCAGCAGCTCCAGCACCCGACCGAAGGTGGCCAGGGCCTTCGGTGACGGCGGTGCCTCCGGCCGGGGGAAGCTGATCCGCTCGGTGAACCGCAGCTCGCCGTCCGGGCCGGTCAGCGCGTATTCGAGGGCGGCCTGGCCGGTGGCCGGGTCGAAGGAGTGGGCCGGAAAGGAGAAGGCGGCCATCCGCCGGAGCTGTCCGTTGGGCACAGGCAATAGTATTCCGCCCCGGCCGGCGGCATCCCGCTGTCCGGTGGCTCGGCGGGCTGGCGGGTGGCCGGGCGGGCTGGCGGGGAGGGCGGTGTCCGGCGGGGCCTGGTGTCCGGCGGGGCCCGGTGTCCGGCGGGGCGGAGGTGTGCCGGCCGGTCAGTCCGGGGCCGGGGTGGGCACCGAGCGGAGCAGCCGGAGCAGGCCGGCTCCGAGGAGATACGCGACCAGCGCGCCGGTGGGCAGGCCGAGCGGGTACTCGCCGCTCTTCGGCGCGGCGTTGTTGCTGAACAGCCCGACCACGGTCGCGGCGAAGCCGAGCACGACGAGCAGCAGCCGGGGCAGCGGGCGGGCGAGGGTGCGGCACAGTGCCGCCGGCAGCGCCCGGTGCCGGCCGTGCGGGCGGCGGGAGCCGCGCAGCTCGATCCGGCCGAAGATGGCGACCAGCACCGCCAGTACCCCGGTCAGCATGATCAGCCAGGGGATCCGCCAGAGCCACCAGGTGGTGGTGCCGACCGGCGGGGCGGGCAGGGCGCCGAGCGCGTCCAGCCCACCGGCCAGCAGGATCACGGCGGTGAGGTGCCAGAGGAAGATGGTCAGCACCACCGAGTTGACCGCGACGACCAGCATCCAGGGGTGGGTCCGGTGCAACCACCGCTCGGCCGGGGCGCGGAGCAGCATGATCAGCCCGAGCTGCGCGGTGGCCAGGGCGAGCAGGGCCAGGCTCGGCGGGGACATGTTCTGGATCCGCTGGTCCGGTTGGTTGATCATGCTGGTCGGGTACGGGCCGACCAGGGTCAGCAGCAGCAGCGCGGTCAGCCCGACCGCGAGCAGCGGCCCGCCCACCCGGGGACGCATCGGCAGGTGCCCGGTCCGCCAGGCGAACCCGACCTGGTGCATGGCGAGCCAGCCGAACAGGAAGTTCCCGTATCCCAGCCGGCTCTCGCCGAGCAGCCGGGCCAGGTCACCGAGGGCGGTCAGTCCGAGCAGTACCACCGGCACGACCAGGCCGTACCGTCGGTGCAGGGCGTACGTGACCGGGGTAAGCAGCACCACGCAGAGGTATGCGGACAGGAACCAGAGCGGTACGGTGGCGTACCAGACGACCTCGCGGACCTGGGACGGGCCGCCGCCGAGCAGCCGGGCGGCCAGCGCGGCGAGGGCGAGCAGCACCAGCAGCACGGTGGTGGGCCGGAGCAGCCGTCCGCTGCGGTCCCGCAACCAGGCAGCGGCGTCGCCGCCCTGCTGTCGGTGGCTGGCCAGCGAGGCGGCGTTGGCGTAGCCGCCGACCAGGAAGAACAGTGGCATGACCTGGAAAAGCCAGGTGCCCGGATGGGCCCACCCGATGTCCTCAAGGGCGTTGTGGCCGCGCAACTGTCCGTCGTCGCCCTCGATTACGGCGATCAGCCAGTGACCGAGCACCACCAGGGCGATCGCCGTCGCGCGGAGCAGGTCGACGTAGCGCTCCCGCCGGGCTGGCGTGCGGTCGGCGACCTCCCGCAGGCGGCGCATGTGGCCAGGCTATCTATTCTGTCGGCCCCCGGACGCGCTATGCGGGAACCCGGGGTGGATTGCCGCTGCGTAACGGTTCGGCCGCCGGGGCTTGCTGCCGGCACCCTCTTCCGTAAGAATCCTTCAGTAACTTTCTGTCAAGTGAAGACAAGCACCACTGTCCGAATTTTCCCACCTGTCAAGGCGACACCACCCCACACGACCCGTCGACGGCCGAGCCGCCGACCAGCACCGCCAGCGCCACCCGACCCGATGACCCCGAGCCTCGTTGGCGGGCGCCGCCCCAACCGGCTGCGGCGTCCACCTGGACCGGATCCGAGGAGAAGCAATGAACAGGCGTGACATTCTCCGTCGTACCGCCGCGGCCGGCCTGCTGGCCGTCCCCGCCACCGGTCTGTTGACCGGTTGCGCCCTCGGCGGCGACGACGACAAGAGCGGCGGCGAGTCGCTCGAAGGCACGAAGAGTGAGCAGAACCCACTCGGGGTCAAGGAAGATGCGCCGCTCGAGGTGGTCATCTTCAACGGTGGCTTTGGCGAAGAGTATGCCAAAGCCCACCAGGCGATGTACACCGCCAAATATCCAAAGGCAACGATCAAGCACTCGGCGACCCAGGAGATCAGCAAGACCCTCCAGCCCCGGTTCGTCGACGGCACCCCGCCGGACGTGGTGAACAACTCCGGCGCCGGGCAGATCGACTTCAACGGCCTGGTCTCGCAGAACGCCCTGGCCGACCTCGGCGAGCTGCTGGACGCGCCCAGCCTGGACATTCCGGGCAAGAAGGTCCGGGACACCCTGCTGCCGGGCGTGGTGGACGTCGGGTCGTACGACGGCAAGTTCCTGGTGCTCAGCTACGCGTACACCGCCTACGGCATCTGGTACTCCACCAAGCTCTTCAGCGAACGGGGCTGGCAGTACCCGAAGACCTGGGACGACCACATCGCGCTCTGCAAGCAGATCAAGGCCGCCGGCATCGCTCCCTGGACCTACGCCGGCAAGCACCCCCGGTACATGAGCTGGCCGGTCCTCTCCACCGCCATCAAGTTCGGCGGCCCGGACGTGGCGAAGGCGATCGACAACCTGGAGCCGAACGCCTGGAAGTCCGAGCCGATGAAGATGGCGGCGGACGCCTGGTACCAGATCGTCAAGGACGGCTTCATCATGCCGGGCAGCCCTGGCCTGGACCACGTGCAGTCGCAGACCGAGTGGTGCCGGGGCAAGGCCGCCTTCATCTCCTGCGGCTCCTGGCTGGAGAGCGAGCAGGCCAAGGTCACCCCGCCCGGCTTCAACATGTCCGTCGCGCCGACCCCCAGCCTGGGGACCAGCGACAAGCTGCCGTTCGAGGCGATGCGTGGCACCGCCGGTGAGCCGTTCATGGTCCCGGCCAAGGCCAAGAACCGGGCCGGCGGCCTGGAGTACCTGCGCACCATGCTGTCGATGAAGGGTGCCCAGGACTTCACCCGGAAGGTCTCCAGCCTGACCGTGGTGGCCGGCTCCACCGAGGGCATCGACCTGCCGTTCGGGCTGAGCACCGTGGTCAAGGCGCTGGACGCCTCAGGCAGCAACGGGTTCAACTGGGTCTACAACAACTACTACCGCAAGCTGGAGCGCGAGCTGGTGGACGCGGCCTGCGGCGAGTTCTTCAGCGGCCGGAGCACCCCGGCCGAGTTCCTGGACGCGTGCCAGAAGGGTGCCGACCAGATCGCCGCGGACAGCAGCATCAAGAAGTACAAGCGTCAGTAGGCCGTCGGGTGACGTCGCGGGGGTCGGCCGGCACGGCCGGCCCCCCGGCGTGATCGTCGCGGGGACAGGTCTTCCCGCGTGGAGTGGGCAGGATGTCAGTCACGTGAAACATGGCAAGTATCCGCTGATCATCACCTTCCTGGTACCGCCGCTGCTGCTGTACGGCATCTTCGTGCTCTCGCCGTACCTGCAGGCGTTCCAGATCTCCACCACCAACTGGCTGGGCTACTCGGCCTCCGCCGACTATGTCGGGCTGGAGAACTTCAGCACGCTGCTGCGTGACGGCGCGCTGTGGAACGCGGTGAAGAACAACGCGATCCTGCTGGTGCTGCTCCCGGTCCTGACCATCGGGCTGGGGATCTTCTTCGCCAGCATGCTCAACATGGGCGGCCGGCGCGGCAGCGCCGGGGTGGTCGGGGTGCGCGGTTCCAGCGTCTACAAGCTGGTCTACTTCTTCCCGCAGGTGCTCTCGGTGGTGATCATCGCGTTGCTCTGGAAGGAGGTCTACCACCCCAACAACGGGCTGCTCAACGCCACGCTGCGCACGGTCGGGCTGCCCGCGCCGACCTGGCTCGGCGACCCGCGTACCGCGTTCTGGGCGGTGTTGGCGGTGATGGTCTGGAGCAACGTCGGCTTCTACGTGGTGCTCTTCGGCGCGGCGATGCAGGCCATTCCGAAGGACATCTACGAGGCGGTGATGCTCGACGGCGCCTCCCGGCTCACCACGCTGCGAAGGGTGACCCTCCCACTGCTCTGGGACACCGTGCAGGTCGCCTGGATCTATCTGGCCATCGCCGCGCTCGACGGTTTCATCCTGATCCAGCTGATGACCGACGGCGGTCCCAACCACTCGTCGGACGTGATCGGCCTGCGGATGTACAACACCGCGTTCGGCACCGAGACCAAGTTCGGGTACGCCTCCGCGATCGGCGTGGTGATGTTCTTCCTGACCCTGTCGGTGGCGGTACTGGCGCTGCGCGTCACCCGCCGGGACCGAATCGAGTACTCGTGACAACCGTCGACACTCCCGCGTCGGCTCCGCCTGCCGTCGGCGCCGACAGCCGGTCCGGGACCGGCGACCGGGCACCCCGCCGCGAGCGGGGCGTGATGAACGTCTTCTCGCACGGCTTCCTGCTGTTCTGGGGGCTGCTGACCACCCTGCCGCTGCTCTGGGTCGTGATCAGTTCGTTCAAGAGCGACGGCGAGATTCTCAGCGATCCGTGGGGGTTGCCCGGCGCGCTGCGCTTCGAGAACTGGGCGCGGGCCTGGACCGAGGCGCGGATCGGACAGTACTTCCTGAACAGCGGGATCGTGGTGGCCGGCTCGCTGACCCTGACCATGTTCTTCGGCGCCACCGCCGCGTACGTCTTCGCCCGGTACGATTTCCGTTTCCGGCAGGGGTTCTACTACCTGTTCGTCGGCGGCATGATGTTCCCGGTCTTCCTCGCCCTGGTGCCGCTCTTCTTCGTGGTCCGCAACGCGGGGCTCTTCAACACCTGGACCGGGTTGATGCTGGTCTACGCCGCCTACTCGCTGCCATTCACTGTCTTCTTCCTCTCCGCGTTCTTCCGAACTCTGCCGACCTCGGTTGCCGAGGCGGCGCTGATCGACGGCTGCGGACACTTCCGGCTCTTCTTCCGGGTGATGCTGCCGATGGCCCGACCGGGCCTGGTCAGCGTGGCGATTTTCAACTTCCTCAGCCAGTGGAATCAGTTCATCCTGCCGCAGGTGCTGATGCAGGGGGACGAGTCGAAATGGGTACTCGCACAGGGGCTTGCGGCGCTGGCGATCAGCCAGGGCTACCAGGGCGACTTCAGCGGGTTGTTCGCCGGCCTGACCCTCGGGATGTTGCCGGTGCTGGCGGTCTACGTCCTGTTCCAGCGCCAGATCCAGTCCGGACTGACCGCCGGCCAGTTGAAGTAGGGCCGACCGCCCACGCGGTACCGCCGCGGTAACGGCCCGGACCTACCTGGGACAGGTCCGGGCCGTGCTACGTCTCCGGCTGCCACTTCCTCCAGTTCCTGGTCAACCGTTCGTACGCCACCCTGGCGGCCCAGCAGTAGCCGGGAACACACGCGCCCCCCTTCGTCGCGTCCGGGCCTGCCCGGTGGCCGGCGCTCCTTGCCAACGGACGGGTTGATCCGACCACCCGGGCAGGCCAGGGCCGACGTGCCGCCCCCGAGCCCAGCTCCACGAGCGGCACAGCCCAAGCACAACAGCCTCCCTTGTCACTTCGACACTGTCAATGTGGCAGGTGTCGAAGTGGCAAGGTCATTTGTGCCTACCGTCGCCCCATGAGGCTGGTTGCCCTGGCAGACGTCGCCGCGATGCTCGGTGGGGTATCACGTACCAGGGCAACCGAGATCGTCCGACGGCCTGGCTTCCCCGAGCCCATCGACACGGTCGGGAACGGCCGCATGCGGATCTGGGATCGAGACGCCGTCGAGGCGTGGATCCGCGAGAACCGGCCCAGCCAACGCGACGAGAGCGAGTAAGCCAACGTCGGGCGGCGCGGGACTCGCCTGACGTGCGCTCTCTAGGGTTGTACAATTTTATGTACGTCGCGTCCGGGAGGCATCATGCGTACCGTTCCCTACTCCGAAGTCCGGCAGAACCTGGCTAGGATGCTGGACCACGTCGTGGACGACGCGGAGGAGATCGTGGTGACCCGCTCTGGCCGTGAGGCGGCCGTCATCATCTCGCTGCGTGAGTACGAGTCGCTTAAGGAGACGGCGTACCTGATGGCCAGTCCCGCCAACGCGCGCCGTCTGAACGAAGCCGTCGAAGAGTTGCGCAACGGGGGCGGGGAGATGCGTGACCTGATCGACCCGGACGCCATGCCAGGTGGGGCGTCGGCGGCGTGAAGGTCCAGTTCGCAGGCCGGGGCTGGGAGGACTATCTGAGCTGGCAGCGAGATCGTCAGATGCTGAAGCGAGTGAACACCTTGATTGAGGACATCCGACGCAACGGCCACCAGGGCATCGGCAAGCCGGAGCAGTTGCGCGGCAACTGGGCTGGGTTCTGGTCGAGGCGAATCGATCAGGAACACCGCCTGGTGTACCGGATCGTCGATGACACCGTGCAGATAGCGCAGTGCCGCTATCACTACGAATGAACCTTCCAACCTCCCCCTCCTGAGTAGCGACAGGAGCCCCGGAGCGGCAGGCTGATACCGACCTCAGTGGGCGGCCGGGCCGAGCAGCCGGCGGTGCAGTGCGGCCGGGTCGGTCAGCTCGGGCAGGTCCCGGGCGGCCAGCCAGGCGGCGCCGAGCGCACCGTCCCCGGCGGTCCGCACCGGCGCGTCCGGCCAGCGCGCGGTCAGCGCCGGGCGGACCGCCTCGGCCAGCGGGGTGTCCCCGGTGAGCAGCCCGCCGCCGAGCACGATCGGGGTACGCGCGTCAGCGGGCCGGATCCGCTCCACGTTGGCGGCGAGCAGCCGGGCGGCCTCGGCAAGGATCGCCCCGGCGGACGGGTCGCCATCGCGGTCGGCCCGGATGACCAGCGGTGCGAGTGCGGCCAGTTCGACGGGGGGGCGCCGGGTCACCGTCTGGATCAGGCTGTCCACGGTGTCCCGGGGCCGTGCGGCGACCTCCGCCGAGCCGAGCAGTTCGGTGAGGACGAGGGTGCCGAGCGGGCCGGGCGTCCGGTGCCGGTCGAGGTCGGCCAGCGTTCGTCGGACCGCCTCCCGACCGAGCCAGAAGCCGCTGCCGGCGTCGCCGAGCAGCCAGCCGTGGCCGTCGGCGACCTGGGCCAGCGTCATGTCGCGTACCTCGACGGCGATCGCCCCGGTGCCGGCGATCAGGATCGTGCCGTCCGGCTCGGCGGTGCCCGAGGCGTACGCGACGAGGGCGTCGCCGAGGACCTCGTACCGGCAGCGCAGCCCGACCTCCTGCCAGACCCGTTCGAAGGCCAGCCGGCCGGCCGGATCGGCGAGCAGCCGGCCGGCTCCGGCCAGCCCGATCACGCCGGCCCAGGCCAGTCCCGGATCGATCTCGGCGAGGGCGTCGGTCAGCGCCAGCCGGAGCTGTTCGGCGGCTCGGTCGGCGCCGTGGGTGGTCGGGTTGCCGCCGCCGGCCAGCCCGGTGCCGAGGGGTTCCCCGGCCAGCGAGACCACTGCGGCCCGGGTTGAGGTGCCGCCGACGTCGAGCCCCACCACTATGCCGTCGGACATGACCGGCAACCGCCTTTCCCGCGCCCAGTCGATCGGCGTCCATGCTGCTCGGTACGGCTCTTCCGGGCAAGCGCCGGTAGTCCGGCACAGGGGCGGCCGAGGTAACAGTTTGAAAACTTCACCCATCGTCTTGACAAGCGGGGGGTGTTAGTAAGAACTTTTACCACTAACAGTTAACTTCCTTTTCCGAAGGGTGTGCCCATGGTCGAGCCGGAGTCGGACAACATCGCGGGGACCGCGGTGGTCGACGCCGGGCCCGACCGCCGGGCCGCCGCCGGGCTCTCCCCGGCCGACAGCGTGCTGGTCAGGGTCCGGTCCCGGCTCACCGAGTTCACCGGCGCCCTGCAACGGGTGGCCGAGCAGGTGCTCAGCGACCCGGCCGCCGCCGCCCGGGCCACCATCGTCGAACTCGCGGAGCGCAGCGGCACGTCCCCGGCCACCGTCACCCGGTTCTGCCGGGCGCTCGGCTTCGAGGGTTACGCCGACCTGCGGCTCGGGATCGCCGCCGAGACCGGTCGGGCGCACACCGCCGGCTGGACCGTCGACATCGGTCGGGAGATCCAACCGACCGACCCGCTGGAACGGGTGCTCGGCCAGATAATCGCGGCGGACACCCAGGCCATGCGCGACACCGCCGCGCTGCTCGACCTGGCCGAGGTCGGGCGGGCCGCCGAGGCGATCGCCGGAGCGGCCCGGGTGAACATCTTCGGCGCCAGCGGCAGCGCGCTGGTCGGCGAGGAGATGCAGTTCAGCCTGCACCGCATCGGCGTGGCCGCGTGGGCCTGGAACGACGTACACGAGGCGTTGGCCGGTGCCGCGCTGCTCCGCCCCGGCGACGTCGCCCTGGGCATCTCGCACACCGGCCAGACCCGCGAGACCATCGAGACCCTCGCCGAGGCGGGCAGTCACGGCGCGGTCACCGTGGCGCTGACCGGGTTCCCCCGGTCCCCGCTGGCCGAACTGGCCGACATCGTGCTGCGCACCGCCAGCCAGGCGACCACCTTCCGGCCGGACGCGCTCTCCGCCCGGCATCCGCAGCTCGTCGTGCTCGACCTGCTCTACATCGCCGTCGCCCAACGCACCCACGACCGGGCCCACGCCGCGTTCCAGCGGACGGCCCGGGCGGTGGGCGGGCACAAGGCAATCAGGGAGGCGCGCCCGTGACCCGCATCCGACCCCGACCCGTCGCCGGCGGAGGCATCGCATGCCACCTCCGGCCCGATCGCTCCGCGCAGGAGCGCGCAACCCGCACCGCTGGCAGGTCCCGGTCATCCGGAGTCGTCCGGTTGGCCCGACCCGATTCTCAACCGAGGAGATGAAGATGTCCGCAATCCCCGACCACACGTCGGACCGCGTTGATTCGTCGAGTATGACCGGGCCTGAGCTGCCGGCGGCGCTGGGCAGCAGCCGCCGCACGGTGCTGCGCCGGGCCGCGGCCGTCGGGCTGCTCACCATCCCGGCCGCCGGGCTGCTCGGTGCCTGTGCCACCGGCGGTGACGACGGAGGCACCACCGAGCAGGAGACCGGGGAGAAGAGCGCCACCAACCCGCTCGGTGTCAAGGAGGACGCCGCGCTGGAGGTGATCATCTTCAACGGTGGGTACGGCGAGAAGTACGCCACCGACGTGCACCAGAAGCTCTACAAGGCGGCGTTCCCGAAGGCGGAGATCAAGCACCAGGCGACCCAGGCGGTCTCCACGGTGCTCCAGCCGCGGTTCACCGCCGGTGACCCGCCGGAGTTCGTCAACAACTCGGGCGAGAAGTTCCTCGACTTCGGTGCCCTGGTCAACGACGACCAGCTCCAGGACCTGACCGAGCTGTGGGACGCGCCGTCGGTCGACGACCCGAACAAGAAGGTCCGGGACACCGTCATCCCCGGAGTCGTCGAGCAGGGCATGTTCAACACGAAGGACGGTGGCCGCAAGCCCTTCGTGCTCTACTACGTCTCGACCGTCTACGGCATCTGGTACTCCGGCAAGCTCTTCAAGGACAACGGCTGGACCGTACCGACCACCTGGGAGCAGTTCACCGCGCTCTGCGACCAGATCAAGGCCAAGGGCATCACCCCGTTCGGTTACGCCGGGGCGAACGCGGCCTACTACATGTGGAACGTGATCCTGACCCAGGCGGCCAAGGTCGGCGGTCCGGACGTGCTGAAGAACATCGACAACCTTGAGCCGAACGCCTGGAAGGCCGAGCCGGTGATCCAGTCCGCCAAGGCCTGGGCCGAGATCGGCGCCAAGTACGGCGACAAGAGCTTCGAGGGCCTCAAGCACACCGACGTGCAGCTGCGGCAGAACCAGTACAAGCTCGCCTTCTATCCCAGCGGTGACTGGCTGGAGAACGAGCAGAAGAAGGACACGCCGGCCGGCTTCGAGTACCAGCTCATGCCGGTGCCGAGCCTGACCGCTGGAGACAAGCTGCCGGCCGGGGCGATCCGGGCGGCCGGTGGCGAGGGGTACTTCGTCTCGGCCAAGAGCAAGAACCCGCGCGGCGGCATGGAGTACATGCGGCAGATGCTCTCCAAGGCGGGCGCCCGGGGCTTCACCGAGACCGTCGGGGCGGCCACCGTGGTTCCGGCCGGCAGCGAGGGCTACTCCTTCCCGCCCGGTGTGGCCAGTTCGCAGGCCGCGCTGAAGGCGGCCGGGACGAACGTGTTCAACATGATGTTCGACAACTGGTACAAGGAGCTGGACACCGAGGCCCGGACGGCGACCAACGAGCTGATGTTCGGCCGGGCCAGCGCCGAGCAGTGGGCCGAACGGATCCAGAAGCGCGCGGACGCGATCAAGAACGACAGCAGTGTCGCCAAGTTCTCGCGCTGACTGACCGGAGTGGAGTGATCATGCGGCAGGGCAAGTACCCGTTCGTGATCGGCTTTCTCTTCCTGCCGGTCACGCTCTACTCGGTCTTCGTGATCGCGCCGTACGCCCAGGCGTTCCAGCTCGCGATGACGAACTGGCGGGGGATCGGCGCGCCGGAGTGGATCGGGTTCGAGAACTTCCAGCGGTTGTTCAACGACACGGCCTTCTGGAAGGCGGTCCAGCACCACGGGATACTGCTGCTTGCCCTGCCGCTGATCACCATCGCCATCGCGCTGTTCTTCGCGTTCCTGCTCAACGTCGGCGGCGGCAGCAAGGGCGGCCAGCGAATCGGGGTCCGGGGATCCGCCTTCTACCGGGTGGTCTTCTTCTTCCCCCAGGTCCTGGCGGTGGCGATCATCGCCGTACTCTTCCAAATGGTGTACCGGCCGGACGAGTCCGGCCTGATCAACGGCGTACTGACGAAGATCGGGCTCGAACCGATCTTCTTCCTGATCAACCCGAACCTCGCCCTCTGGTCGATCATCGGGGTGCTGGTCTGGCAGGCGGTCGGCTTCTACGTGGTCCTCTTCTCGGCCGGCATGGCGTCGATCCCGACCGAGATCTACGAGGCCGCCGAGATCGACGGCGCCACCAGGATCACGCTGTTCTTCCGGGTGACCCTGCCGCTGCTCTGGGACACCCTCCAGGTGGCCTGGGTCTATCTCGGCATCGCGGCGTTCGACGCCTTCGCCATCGTCGCGGTGCTCTCCGTCGACAGTGGCGGCCCGGACGGCGCCACCACGGTGCTCGCGATGGAGATCTACCGCAACGCGTTCATCTACGGCCGGGCCGGATACGCCTCGGCGATGGGAGTGGCGCTGTTCTTCCTGACCATCACCTTCGCGGCGCTCACGCTGCGGGTGTCCAAGCGGGAGAGCATCGAGTACTAGATGGGACCCCAGATGACGACACAGACCGAACGCCCGGTGACCGGACCGGTGCGACGCAAGGCGGCCGACGGTGCCGGCAAGGGCCGCGACCGCCGGGTCAGGTCCGAGGTACGACTGCTCTCCAGCCTGGGGCACGTGGCCCTGGTGGTCTGGGCGGTGATCGTGATCGTCCCGATCCTCTGGACCTTCCTGGCCTCGTTCAAGAACACCGCGGAGATCTTCAGCAGTCCGTGGACCCTCCCCGCCGAACTGCGCTGGGAGAACTGGGGCCGGGCCTGGACCCAGGCCCGGGTCGGCAAGTTCTTCGTCAACAGCGTGATCGTGGTCGCCTGCGGCGTCTTCGGCACCATGCTGCTGGGCTCGATGGCCGCGTACGTGCTGGCCCGCTACAAGTTCGTCGGCAACCGGCTGATCTACTACCTGTTCGTCTCCGGGCTGGCCTTCCCGGTCTTCCTCGCCCTGGTGCCGCTCTTCTTCGTGGTGGACAACCTCGGCCTGCTCAACACGCACACCGGGCTGGTCCTGGTCTACATCGCGTACTCGCTGCCGTTCACGGTCTTCTTCCTGGCCGCGTTCTTCAAGACGCTGCCGACCTCGGTGGCCGAGGCGGGCATGATCGACGGCTGCTCGCACACCCGGCTCTTCTTCCAGGTCATGATGCCGATGGCCAAGCCGGGACTGATCAGCGTCGGGATCTTCAACATCATCGGGCAGTGGTCGCAGTACCAGTTGCCGCTGGTGCTGCTCTCCAACGCCGAGGACAAGTGGGTGCTCACCCAGGGCATCGCCGACATCTCGGTCAACGCCGGCTACGAGGCGGACTGGTCCGGGCTCTTCGCCGCGCTGACCATGGCGATTCTGCCGATGATCGTGGTCTACGCGATCTTCCAGCGACAGATCCAGTCCGGCCTCACCGCCGGCGCCCTGAAGTAGCCCCTGACCCGTTGGACGTGACAGGAGAATCAGGATCGGTAGTAGTCAAGCGCGCATTTGGAGCGGTCACTGATCTCCGAGGCCGTCAGCCGCTCCTCATTCTTCGCGCCGAGATTGTAGCCGTACTTCACGGTCTCCGGATCCGTGCCAGCCGGATAGGTCGGTACCCTGCCTACCTCGAAAGCGCCCCCGACCGAATGGCCGGCCTCGGGATCGTTGATCCGAAACATGACGGCGAGCGTCTCCGGTAACTCCATGGCGGAGCCGGCGGGGACGCTCACCTTCTGATAGCCGGCGTCGTCGCCAACCACGATCCAACCCCGCGCGGCACGATCGTCGGTCGGCTCCGCCACCTTCCAGTACGTGAATCTGGTCGATTCCCGGTCGAAGGTCGACTCCTTGGCAGCCGCCGTGTTGTCGATGGCCTCGACGCTCGCGATCCGTTCGTCGTCGCAGAGTGGCGCGAAGACGTGAAGTTCGTCGCCTATCCGCGCCACGCCGATCTCGTAGATGTCGTCACTGGGGGCCACGTACTCACACCCGGAGGCGAGTAGGGCCGCCACCGCGAGCAGGGGAGCCATCAGCCATTGCCGTTGGGTCAGCAATTGTAGCCACCTCCACCGTTCGAGGCCTGCTCGGCGGCCTCCTCGTACCTGTTGCACGGCTTGTTCCGGTCTACGAACTCCGCCCACAGGTACATGCCGCCGAAGATCCAACCGTACCGCCGCCACTGCTCGTCGCGGTGGAACTTCTCGTGCGTGGCAAGATCCGGGTCCATGGTGCCGCCGTCCCAGACGAACGTGTCGCCCAGTTGGGTCCCGCCACGGGAATGCATCGGGAGCCAGCCCTCCTCGCAGACCCGGAGGCCATAAACGGTCTGGCACTCTCCGCCGGTCTGGGTGACGATCCACTCCACCGCATCGCCGAGCACTGCCGACTGCCAATCCGTGAACCGGTCCCACTGCTCCGCGACGTAGGCGGTCGTCGCCTCCCATGCCGCGGTCGCTTTCTCGTCGATCCAGTTTCCGACGTCGCTGGCGGTGTCCTTGATCCAGTTTCCGACGTCGCTGGCCGTGTCCTTGATCCAGTTTCCGACGTCGCTTGCGGTGTCTCCGATCCAGTCTCCGACGTCGCTGGCGGTGTCCCCGATCCAGTCCCCTGCGTCGCTTGCGGTGTCCCCGATCCAGTCTCCGGCGTCCGCGGCACAGTCACCCCAGCTCATCGGGTTCCAGCTACAGGAGTCGTGGCCGTCGTTCTCGACGAGGGAGATGGGATTGCCGCCGGCGAAGGCGTAACGGTTGGCGTTCCAGGGGTCGATTCCGAGTCGCAGGTCGGCAAGGGCGCCGTTGTAACTGTCCCGGGTCAGGAACCGGTTGAGGCTGGGTGCGTAGTCGCGGAAGCCCATGTCGTACGTGTCGGAGTTGGCGTTGACCCGCTTGGCGTTGTACCGGTACGAGTTGTAGGGCTGTTTGTCGGGGTCGGTCGGATCGGGCTTGTCCACACCGGTGAACTGCGCCTCGTCGTCGCTCCCGTAGGCGGTGTAGCCGTAGGTGGCCCTGGTGTTGCCGGCCTCGTCGGTCAGGATCTCGACGTCGGAGTGCGCGTTGTACCCGTAGTAACCGCGCTCCTCGCCGCCGTCGCTGCGGTACGTGATCTGCGAGAGTCGTTCGCCCCACGGCGAGTACTGGTACGACTTCTCGATCTCCCCGGCGACCTCCTCGTCGAGGACCTCGCCGGAGAGCCCGAGGTAGTGGAAGGTGACCGTCTTCTCCTGCGCGGTTCCCGCGTCGGTGGTCGTCGTGGTGGTTCGATCCATCGGGTCGAAGGTGTACCTCGTCGTCGAGGTCTGCGTCCGGTTCTCGACGATGTGGTCGAAGCCGTCGTAGATGTTGCGCTGCACCGTCTGGTCACCGGAGGTGATGGTGTCGAGCCGACCGAAGGCGTCGTAGTTGTAGCGCGACGTGGCCGGGCCCGTGGTGGTGCTGAGTAGACGGTTCCGGTCGTAGTTGAACGTCGACGCCACACCCATGACCCTCTGGGAGATGACGTTGTTGTTCGCGTCGTGCACGTACGTCTCGGTGCCAGCACCGTCACCGGTCCTGGTCAACGACGCGACCCGGTCCCGTGGATCGTAGGTGTAGACCGACGTGGTGCTCAGGTACGCCGCGTGGTTGTCGGCGTTCATCTTCTTGGCTACGTCACTGACGCGGTTGCCGTTGAGGTCGTAGTCGAGCATGTGGTCGGCGACGAGGGTACCGTTCGACCTTTTCTCCGTCTGTGTGTGCACCAGGCCGTCCAGGTAGTACGTGTAGTCGACCGTGTTGCCGTTCCCCTTGACCTCGGTCAGCCGCTCACCCCGGTCGGTGTAGGTGTAGCTGGTGACCTTCGGGTCCGGGTCACCCGCCGAGGCGCCGTTGGCGATCGTGGAGATCAGGTCCCGCGGGTCGTAGGTGTAGGCGGCGTGCTGTCGGTCGTGGGTGATCGACACGGGGGCGTTGTTCTCGTTGTACCTGAACTCGGTGGTGTTGCGCAGTTCGCCGGCTCGGAACTCGCGGACGGCGTCGACCTGGTTCAACCCGGTGTACTCGACCGTGTACTCGTCGACCCGCGCCCCGGGACTGGCATCGTTGATCTTGGTCAGGTTGCCGTTCGGGTCGTACCCGTAGGTGTAGTCCTGCTTCTCGTGGTCCGGCTCGCCGGCGTTGTTCCGGACCAGCTTGACCGCGTCCGCGACCACGGTGCCGGTCGCCTGGTCGGAGAGGCTCACCAACTTGTCGGCGCCCTCGCTGAAGGAGTAGGAGCCGAGCGACACCCAGGCGCCACCGTTGGTCGTCTGGTCGATCGTCCGTGCCGCGCTGCCGTTCGCGTGGGTAACGGTGTAGCGGGCGTTGCTCGCCGCACCGGAGACCCGCGGGTAGCGGACGAACACCTCGTACGTGCCGTCCTGTGGCACGTTGAGCCGCCAGTCGAAGCTGTTGACGCCGCTGCCGGCCGGACGCGTCTGGTAGTTGTGGCCGTACCTGCCGGTCGCCGGATCGGTCACCGTCGTCCAGGCACCGGTCGTACCGGTGTTGTTGAAGTCGGAGTTGTCGACCAGCACCACCTGGCTACCGACCGGCACGCCGTCGTCGGCCCGGGACCGCAGCTTGCCGTCCGGGTGGTACGTCCAGGTCATCGTCCGGCTCGACGATCCGCCCGCCGAGATGACGGTACGGGCGGTCTGCGCCCCGAGCTCGTTGTACTCGTACTCGGTCAGGATGTCCCACGAATCCGTCGAGGTCTCGGCCCAGCCGTTGTCGAAGTACGTGTAGGTGGTGTCGTTGCGCACCGACTCGCCGGACGACGGCGGTGCGGACAGGGTCGTCAACCGGCCCACGTCGTCGTAGCTGTAGATGGTCCGGTCCGCCGTCGTGTAGCGGGGGTCGTCCTCGTCGTACGCGGTATGGGTCTCCTTCACCCGGTTCAGTTCGTCGTAGACGGTGACCGTGGCGAAGTCGTTCGGGTCGTCGGTGGTCGCCACTCCTCGGGGGCTGATCACCTTCGTTCGGTTGCCGGCCTCGTCGTAGCGGTACTGGGTGGTCCGATAGGTGGTGGCGCCGCCGACCGTCTCGTGCGGCACCCTGACCTCTGCCGGCATGCCGCGCGGGTCCAGCACCGTGGTGGTGGTGTTGCCGAGTTCATCGGTGGTGGCCGTGACCAGGCCGTCCCGGTCGTACGTGCTGGTGGTGAACTTGCCCAGCGCGTCGGTGGTCCGGGTGACCCTACGGGCCAGGTCGTAGGCGTACCTGGTGGTGTAGTCGGTGGTCTCCGGCGTGGCGTTCTTCCGAGGGTCGATCACCGTGACCACGTTGCCGACGTTGTCGTACTCGTAGCTGATCCGGTGCCCCTCGGCGTTGGTCACGCTGGTGCGCTGGTAGATCTCGTCGTAGGTGTTGGTGGTGACGAAGTCGCCCTCTTCCGGCGTCAGATTGCCCTTCGGCTCGGTGGTGGTGATCAGGTTGCCGGCCCTGTCGTACGTGAACGAGGTCTTCCGTTCTGGGTCACCGGCCTTGTCGACCGGGGCGTACGACTCGACGAGCTCGTCGCCGGCGTTGTAGACCGCCCTCGACACCGCCGCGTTCGGCGAGGTCGACTCGACCACGTTGTCGTTCGGGTCGTAAACCGGGGCGGGAGTGACGATGAACTCACCCTCGTCCTGCTTCTTCGGTACCCGCTTCTCCAGCGGCCGACCGAAGGTGTCGTACGTCTGGGTGGTCGTCTTGCCCAGCGCGTCGGTGACCGTGAGCACCTGGCCGCGCTCGTCGTACTCGAAGGTGGTGCGCTTGTCGAGCGCGTCGGTGATGATCCGCGGGTAGCCGTTGGCGTCGAAGTCGTCGTGCCGCGTGGTGTTGCCGTTGGCGTCCGTCGCGGTCAGCTCCTGCCCCCAGTCGTCGTAGGTGTACGACGTCTTGTAGTCCTCCGGATCCGCGGTGGTGTTGCCGAACGGGTCGACCACCCAGGCGAGATCGCCGTCGGTCTGGTAGCCGAACGTCCACCGGCGACCCTCTGGGCTGGTCTTGCTGACCAGGTCCGCGACGTAGCCGTTCAACTGGGCCTGGTAGCCCAACGTGGTGCCGGGGGTGCCGTTCCGGACCGCCTCGGCGTCCCTGACTTCGAGGGGGTAACCGGTCTTCTGGTCGTACCGCCAGGTGGAGACGGCGCCGTTCGCCTCCTCCCTCCGGACCACGTTGTGGTCGTCGTCCCAGCCCAGCTTGGTGACCTGCTGCTTCGCGTCCGTGGTCTGGACCGGCCGGCCGTAGCCGTCCATCTGGTAGTTGGTCGGGTGGTTCTCGGCGTCGGTCACCGTGGTGTGGATGGTGTCGCCCTGCGGCCCGTCCGGATCGGTGTACGCGAACTGGGTCGGATGCCCGAGCCGGTCGGTGTACGTCCTCGTCCGCCAGTGGAACTTCGGGTCGTCCTGTGGCGGCGAGTAGTACGCCAGGTTCGTCGCGTTGCCGCGCGGGTCGGTGACCTTGACCAGCTTGACGTTCTTGTTCCCCTGGGTCATGTCGTAGGCGAACCTGAACAGCTTGGGATCACCATTGGTCGACCCGGCACCGTCGACCAGCTCACCCAGCAGCCCCTTGTCGGTGTAGGTGAACGTCAACCGCCGTCCGGAGATGTCGGTGATCCGCGAGACGTGGTCGATGATGTGCGGGTTCGTCAGGTTCGAGGCCGACCGCCGCGTCCAGGTCGTGTCGTCGATGTAGTCGTACGTCTGACCCTTCGCGTAGTAGTCGACGGTCAGCGTCCGCCGACCGGACGGGTCGGTCAGATACCTGAGGAACTTGGTCGGCTTGTTGTTCGACCTCCGCTCCTCGTAGGTGAACGACGTCTCGTTGAGGTTGTTGTCCACCACCGCCGACAGGTAGCCGTCGCAGTCGTAGAAGAACCTCGTCCGGTCCGGCCGAGTCAACTGCCAGGCCCGGGACTCCTCCGTCCTGTTGCCGCAGGCCACCAACCGTTGCAGGTAGAGGTGCACGCCCTTCGGGCTCACCCACTCCTGCGCATCGTCGTTCCAGGTGAACCAGTGACTCGTACCGTCGCCGTCGGTCAGCGTCACCGTCCTGGGGTTGGGGTTGGGGTGGAAGTCCAGCGGCGTACCGAGCCGCATCAGCGACGACGCCTGCAACGACCAGCCGTACCCGGCGACCGTGTCGGAGGTGTCGAGGGAGTTGTACGCCAACCGGACGAAGGTCGACAGCCCTCGGGACGGGTTGCTGAACGCGTCGTACGACCAGACGGTGTTGCCGGCGAACAGGTTGTTCCGCAGGGTGCCGCCGGCACCGGTTTCCTGCTGCGCGTACGAGTAGAACTTCTCCAGGCCGAGCTGGTCGGAGGTCGGCTCCGCCACCGCCACCGTCTGGTTTAGCGAGGTGATCGGCGCGACGGCCGACAACCACTCGTCGGTGGCTTTGTTGTGCAGTTCCCACTGCAGGACGTAGTCGGTGCGCTTGTTCCCCTCCGTGCTCGACGACGGCGTTCTCACCTGCGCCGACACCGTTACGGCGTCCCCCGCGGTGACGTCCCGGCCCAACGGGGTCACGGCCTGGCTGGCCGGGTCGTCGAGCGGGAGGCCGTCGGCCCGGGCCCACCGGTACGACAGCTCCCAGTCCGCCGCCGACCAGGTGCCGGTGGTCGGGTTCGACACCGTCACCGGCACCGTGTAGGCGCTGCCGGGCGCCATCTGCTGCGGCGTCTCCGGCGCGTGGTAGGTCTGCTCCGTGGTCGGCACGGTGTACGTGACCACCAGCTTCGGTCGCAGCTGCGGCTCAGCCGCCTCACTGGACAGGAAGAGCATCCGCTCGGCCGGGCCGGTCTCGTCCGCCAGCCGCACCAACAGACCGTGGTTGGGCGTCGTGCCGGACACCCAGCGCTGCGTGACGTCCTCGACGTACCAGCTCCGCCACGCCGGGTCGTTGGTGACCCCGGTGACCGTGTCCGGTACCGCCGGATCGTAGTCCCCACCCTCGGCCACCCATGGCGTTCCGGTGGCGGCGTCGTCCCAGGAGCCGCTCGCCTCGTCGAACCCTCGGGTGAGCGCGTGCACCTGGTAGGTCGCACCCCCGGTGGTCGGGGTGGTCGCCGACCACAGCTCGAACTCGGCCCCGAGGATCCGGGCGTTGGCGGGAATGGAGGACACACCCGGGAACCGGACGACCGTCCGGGCCGTGCCGTAGGTGGTGGAGTCATTGCCCACCATCAGCCACGGCTTGCCGGCCAGCACGTCGTGCCCGCTCGACGGCTGGGCCGAGGTCAACGTGGTGTCAGTGGCGTCGCCCTGCAACACCCGCACGATCCGCCCCGCCCGGGGCAGCCGGGCGATCTGGGTCGGTGCCGGGATCACCGCCCCGTCGTTGGTCTTCACCGCGACCATGTAGTAGTAGACCTGCCCGAACGGGTCGGTGGAGTCCACCGGGGTCGGGGTCGCCGTGGTGTCGCGGAAGCTCGTCGCCGTCTTGGACACCGGCGCCACCAGCGTCGCCGCCGACGGGGTGAAGGTCTGGAACACGCTGCGGTGCACCTGGTACTCGACGATGTCGCTGCCGGAGTACGCCGACCAGTCCAACTCCGCGCCGGTGGCGTGGATCGTCGTCGGCGCATCCAGGGACACCCCCGGTCGGCCGTAGTTGATGATCAACTTAGGGGTGTTCTCGTTCTCGCCGTTGTAGGCGTACTCCGCCGCCTCGTAGCGCGGACCGCCCCGGCCCAGGATCGCCTCGTTCGCCGCCTTGAGCATGAACCCGTGGTTCGCGGTGCCGGTCAGCCACGACTGGACCACGTTGGTCACCGGGAACCGGTGCCACACACTCGACTCGCCGGCCTTCTTCACCGCGCCGGCCTTGGTGAACCGCACCGCGTCCGCGATCACCGCCACCGAACCGGACACCCCGGCATCACCCAACACCACCCGACCGGTCGTACCCGCCGTGAACGGGTACGTCCCCAGGGTGGCCCAGTCCGCGACCCCCGGGACCTGCTGGTTCACCGTCTTCGACGTGGTCCCGCCCGTGTGCGCGACCCGGTACGGCGCCGCGGTCGACCGGTCCGACGCGGTCACGTGGTGCGCGTCCACGGTGTACGTCCCGGCCTCCGGCAGGGTCGGAATCCAGGTGAACGTCTCACCGGCAACCGTGTTCTTGTTGTACCTGTAGGTGCCGTTGACGGCGTACCGGGTGTAGTCGGTGTTGGCCGACGCCGGCCAGTCCCCACTGACCGCCGTCTTCGCCGTGTCGGTGTCGTCGACCGTGACCACGGTCGCCGCCCCGGCGCCCATGCTCGCGTTGATCGAGTTCCAGGTCACCGTCGACTCCGACCACGGCGCCGTCACCTGCCGCGCCTCCAACGGCACGTCGTAGCCGCCGGTGGTGTGGTCCTGGTCGAAGTACATCTCCAACGACGCCGAGTCGATCGCCGTGTTCAGCGGGATACCGGCGAGGTTGAACCTGACCAGGCTGCGCGCCCGGGACGATGTCGTGGTCCCCACCGAGAGCCGCCAGTTGCCGTCGAAGTTGCCGGTCGGATCGTCCGACGTGATCATCGCGTCCGCCGACTGTGTCGTCGTCGGCTGGATCTTGATCGTCGGGTCCACCGTCACCGGAAAGACCCGGGCCGGGTCGGCCAGCCACGCCGGATCGGCGGCAACGGTCAGCGTCGGCACCGGACCGGAGGTGTCCAACCGCTGGGTGACCCGGTCGCTCCAGGCCTTCCCGTACGGCGATTCCGCGTCGTCCCGGGAGTCGAACATGAACGGCGCCGGCATCACCAGCAGCACCTGCCCGCTGTCCGGGTCCCGGAACTCGATCGCCTGGTCGTCCCGCTGGGACACCGACAACCGTCCCGGATCCAGCCGGAACGTCACCGACGTGGCCGCCGAGGCGCGCTTCAGGATGATCGACTCCTTCAGCGCATCCCCGAGCACCTCATAGGAGACGTCGACCCCGTCGACCAGATCCCGGTAGGTGACCGTGTCCCCCTCGGCGGTGGGCGTGACCTTGCGCCCGGCACCGGCCAGCCCCAGTCGAACCCGTTCACCGCCCAACTCGAACCGGACCAGGTCGTCGCTGCGTACCCCGAACCGGCTGGCGAAGGTGTTACTCGTGTTCGCGTACCCGGCAGCACCGACCGATCGGACCGTCGTGTCGATCGGCAGGAACCGACCCGAGGCGTCCCGGTAGAACCGGGCGCCGGTCGACACCTCCGCCTGGACCCGCCCATCCGACATCTCGAAGAACCGCGTCGTCGCCGACCGCCGGCCGGTCAACTCCCGTACCCGCTTCGCCGGCTTCACCACCCGGCCAGCCGGTGTCGCCTGATCCACCGCCAACCCCGGACTTACCGGCTCCGACCGCTCGCGGCGCGGCCCAGCGGCACCGACCAGGCCCCGCGCCGCCTCACCCAACCGGGACAGCCACCCGCCGTCGTTGCGCTCGCCGCCAGCGGCCCCGCTCGGCGTCGGTTCCCGGGTTGGCAGGGCCTCCACCCCGCCGAGCGTGACCACCAGGGCCAGTAACAGAACGGTGGCCAGCACCCCGCGCAGCTTCCCCATCAGCCATCACCCTCAGCACCGACGTAGACACGTGGGGTCGAAGATAGGGGACAGAGATATATTTGCCGCTATCGTCGAGATACTTATCGGGCGGTATCGACCCGGTCGGCCGACGGCACCGCTGCCACCGGCTGGGCTGCCAACTCCATGGCGTACTCGGCAACGAACGGCAGCGGACGGTAGCCGCGCCGCGCCTCTGGGTGGGTCAACTGCGCGTCGACCAGACCTTCCAACGCCGCCCAGGCCCGGGATACCGACACGCCCAGCCGTGCCGCGACCTGCTCGGGCGACACCGGGGAGGGCAGCTCGCCGAGCAGTCGGAAGACCTGCCCGGTCAGCTCGTCGGCCGCATGTGCCGCCTGGTAGCCGGCGGCGACGCTGTCCCGGACCGACAGGTCCTCGTACCTCAGCACGTCGAGCCGGCGCCGCTCGTCACCGAGCTGCTCGGCCAGGAGCGCGACCGGCCACTCGGGTCGGCTGGCGAGCCGTGCTCCGGCCACCCGCAACGCCAGCGGCAGCCCGGCGCACAACCGCACCAGCTCGGCGCTGGCCTCAGGTTCGGCGTCGAGTCGCGCCACCCCTACGAGGCTGGCGAGCAGCGCGTACGCGTCTGGCGGGGCGAGCGGGTCCAGCGAGACGTGTCGTACACAGTTCAGGGTGTGCAGCCGGCGTCGGCAGGTGACGAAGACCGCGCAGCCCGGTTCGGCCGGCACCAGCGGACGTACCTGAGCGGCGTGCTCGACGTCGTCGACCACGACCAGTACCCGACGCCGGGCCAGAACGGACCGGTAGCGGCCGGTCAGCTCGTCGAGCCCGTCGGCCGGGTCGGGGGCCATGGCGAGCGCCCGGAGTACCCTCGCCACCACCTCCACCGGCAGCACGGCTCCGGCCGTAGCCGAGGACCGACGTAGGTCCAGGTAGACCTGGCCGTCGGGGAAGTCGGCGGCCAGCAGGTGTGCGGCCCGGACCACCAGTGCGGACCTTCCGCTGCCGCCCGGGCCGGAGACCAGCACGGTGGTGGGTAACCGTCCCGCCGCTCGTACGGCCGCGACCAGCTCGGCGACCTCGGCGCTCCGGCCGACCAACTGCACCCCGTCCGGCGGCAGCTCCCGTGGCGCGCCGGAGTACTGCCGAGACTCCCTCCCGGCAAGCGCGATCGCGGTCCGGTCGCCCGGCGGGTCCAGCGTCGGTGCCCGGTTGAGCACCGCCCGGTACAGCTGGGTCAGCTCCGGGCCGGGTTCCACCCCGAGTTGCTCGCCCAGCACCGTCCGAGCCTCGTGGTACGCACCCAGCGCCGCCGCGGCGTCCCCACCACGGTAGAGGGCGAGCATCAACTGGCCCCAGGCCCGCTCCCGCAGCGGATGGCCGTGTACGTGTTGGCGTAGTACCGGGACGACCTCGATGTGCCGGCCCTGCCGTAGTCGTGCCTCTCCCAGGTCCTCGATGACGTGTAGGCGCTGCTCGTCGAGGCTGGTCAGCCGGGCGTCGATGGTCGTACCGACGGGCAGTCCCTCGCCGGCTCGACCCCGCCAGAGCCGAAGCGCTGCGGTGAGGCGGGGTGCCGCCAGGTGGGGGTCGCCCGCCATGAGCGCGTCCCGGCCCGTCCCGGCCAACCGCCGGAAGTCGTCGACGTCCAGCTCACCAGGCTCCAGGCGCAACCGGTACCCGCCGCGCTCGGCCACCAGACGGTCGCCGACGATCCGGCGCAGCGCCGCGGCATGGCTCCGCAGGTTCGCGATCGCCGAGCGTGGCGGCGGCTCCGCCCAGACCATCTCGGAGAGTCGGGCGAGCGACACCGAACGGTTGGCCTCCAATGCCAGCCCGGCGAGCATGCTCCGGCGCTTCGCCGCACCGAGGGCCGCGAGCCGACCGTCGCCGAACACCTGTACAGCACCCAGTAATCGGACCTCGACCCGCATGGATCAACGTGCCCGTGCAGCAGTGATCACTCATCCACGCTAAGTGGTGGTAATCCCGCCTTACAAGGCGTCGATCTATATCAGTCACGGTGACGAATGTCTGTCTTTTCGTCGGCGAGTCCGCGTAACGCCGCAGCGTGCCGCGTCGCTCGGCGCGCCGACCGCACGCGAGCGGCACCGGCGCGCCGCGGCGGTCGCGGTAGGTTGCACAGTCGTGGCCAGCTCCGCCGACGTCCGTGACGAACTCGCCAGCCTCGCCGACCCGCGCCGGGCGGCGCAGCTGAGCCGGTTCCTCCAGATGGTTCCGGGCGGCTACGGCGAGGGCGACCGGGCCATCGGCGTCACCGTGCCGGAACAGCGCAGGGTGGCCGGCCGGTACTGGCGCGAGCTCTCCCTGGCCGAGACGACGAAGCTGCTGACCAGCGGCGTGCACGAGGAGCGGCTGACCGCACTCCTCATCCTGGTGCGGAAGTTCGCCAAGGGGGACGAGGCGGAGCGGGGCCGGATCTTCGACCTCACCCTGGCCAACACCGGGCACATCAACAACTGGGACCTGGTGGACTCGTCCGCGCCGTACATCGTCGGGCCCTGGCTGATCGACAGGGACCGGAGCGTACTGGACCGGTTGGCCGGGTCGAGCCTGGTCTGGGAGCGGCGGATCGCCGTCATGGCGACCTTCGCCTTCGTCCGGGCCGGAGACTTCCACTGGACCTTCCGGCTCGGCGAACGGTTGCTGCACGACCCGCACGACCTCGTGCACAAGGCGGTGGGCTGGATGCTGCGCGAGGTGGGCAACCGCGACAGAGCGGCGGCCGAGGAGTTCCTGACCCGGCACTACCGGGTCATGCCCCGGGTCATGCTGCGGTACGCGATCGAGAAGTTCGAACCGCGGCGACGCCGGGAGTACCTGTCCGGGGCCGTGTAACGGACCGGTGTCCGCCGGGACGGTGGGGGCGTCAGTGCCCGGACCGACGCCATTCGTCGGTCATGGCGATGATGCGGTCGGTCACGGTGCGTGGCTCCACCAGTTGGTGCAGATGCCTGCCCGGAACGTGGTCGACGGCCCAGCCTCGTTGCCTCGCGTCGTCGGCGACGCGCTCGTAGGGTGGGCCGAACAGCAGATAGCCGCACGGCCGGCTCTCCCAGCCGGGCGGGTTGGGCAGGAGTTCCTCGTAGTAGCTCAGCGGGAGCCGAGGCTGTTCGGCCGAGACGGCGTCGCGCGTCCGCGTGTCCGGGAACATCGGTGCGACGTCGGATTCGTCCCACCACGTCGTCCACGGCGGCAGCCGGCCACCGATCGCTTTCGGGCGTAGGAAGTCCAGCAGCTCAGGTGGCGCGACAGGCGTCGGCCCGGCAGGTAGCGGCAGTGCCGCGTCGACGAACAGGCAGCCGGCGACCCGCCGACTGGTCGCCTCGACGAGTACCGGCACGAACAGGCCGGCGTTGCTGTGCGTCACGATCACGGCGGGTTGGTTCGGCGGTAACCGGTCGATCGCCGCGCTGACCGTCCCGGCGACAGACCGCCAGAACGGCGGCCGCGCATCCGCGACGCCGACGAGCGACGGCACGATGACCACCGCTCCGGAGCCTTCGAGAAGCTGCGCGGTCGGTGCCCAGGTCAGTGGCCCGACCGACGGACTGTGTACGAGGACGAAAGCGGCATCCATCAGTACACCCTCGATGTTCCGCCGGCCGGGCACCACCCCACCCGGTACGCCGACCGCGAACAACTGCGGGCCTGGGGCAGCGGCGCCGATACCCAATACCCACGGTGCACACCCTGGCGCGAGTCGTCGCCGAGGGCGCGGAGGAGGCGCGCACCCGGTCAGCGCGGCGGCGACTCGAACAGGCCGGTCGAGCACCCCAGCTCACCCGGTTCCAACGAGGTGCGGTTGTATCCGGGCGACACGATGGCGCCGACGGGCGATCTGACCAGGAGAAGACAGTCCCGCTCGGCGGGGACGCCCACGGCGGCGACGAGCCAACCCTCGTGCAGGGCAACGTCGACGGAGACGTACTCCTCGGGAAAGGCCGACCGCACCGCGCTGTCCAGCGTGGCCGGGGTGGCCGTGCGCAGAGCCTTGGAGAGCCGGTCATGGGCGTCTTTCGGCAGCTGCTGGATCGGCGAGGCGCTCGGCTCCGGCGGGAGCGCTGCCGCCGGGCAGTCGACCTCGTCGTGGGTGGTGTAGCGATACAACTGGAGTTGGTAGCGGTAGCAGCGACCGGCTTGGCCAGCAGAGTTGCCGCTGCTGGCGAAGCCCGAAGCCGGCTCTGCCTCCACCGTCACGTCCAACCGTACGTCGATCGTGGCCCGCTCGCCGCCGCTGACCCGTCCGGACCAGTGCAGCGGCGCGAGCCGGGCGGTCCAGCCATAACCCTGCGTCTGCGCGGGGATCTCGGTGGCGGCGATGTGTTCGGCGCTGCGAACCCGATCGCGGTACCCGAGGCCCTTGCCGACGAGATCCGCCTGCTCCTCCGCGACGACCTTTGCCAACGCGCGGCCGTCGTCGGGTTCCGCGCAGCCGGTCAACGCCACGACGACCGGCAGCACCGCGAGGCCCAGCCCCAGGCCGCCGTACCACGTACGCAGTCGCGGCGCGGGGACCGGAGGTCGGCGTTCGATCACCTGCGTCACGATCCTGATGCCTCCCCGCCTCGTTGCCGAGATTCTCGCGTTCCCGCCCCGATGAGACATCGGTATGCGTGCTCCGCGGCGCGCCGACCGTGAAACTCTAACGCCACAGCGTAGACCGGGGTGCCCGGCCGCGAGTGGCGGCCACCGGGGATGTCGGTAGGTGCGGGCAGAATCGTCTCCGTGCTGGTGGCGGTGGTCCGGGACGAGGACGGCGAGGGGGGTTTGCTCCAGCCGTTGCATCCGGACGGCCGCCCCGCCGGACCGGCCGAGCGGGTCGCCGACCTCGGCGCGGCGGTCGCCGGCCGGGAGGCCGCCCAGGTTCAGGGGGATCCGCCCCGCTGGGTCTGGGCCTCCACCGCCGCGATCTATCCCGGGCTGCTGCGCCAGGGGCACCGGGTGGAGCGCTGCCACGACGTCGAGCTGACCGAGGCGCTGCTGCTCGGCCGGGACGGGCGCTGGGGAGAGCCGCGCGGCCTGGCCGCCGCGTGGGCCCGGCTGACCGGCGCGCCGGTGCCGGCCGATCCGCCGCCCCGGGCCGCCGCGCCGCCCGGAGCGGCGCAGGCCGCACTCTTCGAGGTGGTCTCCGGGCCGCCGCCGCTCGGCCTCGACGCGCTGGTCCGGGTCTACGCCGACCAGCAGGCCCGGATCGCGGCGGCGCCGCATCCCGGGCGGTTCCGGCTGCTGGTCGCGGCCGAGTCGGCGGGGGCGCTGATCGCCGCCGAGATGAGCGCGACGGGGCTGCCGTGGCGGGCCGACGTGCACGACGCGCTCCTGGTCGACCTGCTCGGCGAGCCGTCGCCGGTGGGCGGGCCGCCGCGCCGGCTGGCCGAGCTGTCCGCGCGGATCGCCGCCGCCTTCGGGGTACGCCAACTGCACGCCGAGTCGCCCGCCGAGCTGCTCCGGGCCTTCGCCCGGGCCGGCCACGACCTGCCCAGCACCCGGGCCTGGGTGCTGCGCGGGGTCGACCATCCGGCGGTTCCGCTGCTCCTCGAATACAAGGAGCTCTACCGGATATGGACGGCGCACGGCTGGGCCTGGCGGGACGCCTGGGTCCGGGACGGCCGGTTCCGTCCGGAATACGTGCCGGCCGGCGTGGTCTCCGGGCGGTGGGCGACCCGGGGCGGCGGCGCGTTGCAGATCCCGAAGGTGATCCGGCGGGCGGTGCTGGCCGATCCCGGCTGGCGGTTCGTGGTCGCCGACGCGGGCCAGTTGGAGCCGAGGGTGCTGGCGGCGATCTCCGGGGACGCCCGGCTGGCCGCCGCCGGTGGTGCGGGTGACCTCTACACGGCGCTGGCCCGGGAGAGCTTCGGCGGTGACCGGGCCCGGGCCAAGCTGGCCCTGCTCGGTGCGATGTACGGCCAGACCGGCGGCGAGGCGATCCCGGCGCTGGCGGTGTTGCGGCGCAGCTATCCGACCGCCTTCGAGTACGTCGAGGCGGCGGCTCGGGCCGGCGAGGGCGGCGGGCTGGTCCGGTCCTGGCTGGGGCGGACCTGTCCACCCGCCTCGGTCTCGGTGCGGGAGTCGGAGGAGGGGGAGGGGCCGGTGGTGGAGTCGGCCGGCATCGACCCGTTCGGTCCCCGGGCCCGGGCCGCCGCTCGGGCCCGGGGCCGGTTCACCCGCAACTTCGTCGTCCAGGCGACGGCGGCGGAGTGGGCGCTGACCCTGCTCGCCGGGCTGCGCAACGGGTTGGCCGGGCTCGGCGACGGGCCGGGGGCGGGCCGGCCCGAGCTGGTCTTCTTCCAGCACGACGAGGTGCTGGTGCACTGCCCGGCGGAGCTGGCCGCCCAGGTGACCGCCCTGGTGCACGAGGCGGCGACGCAGGCCGGGCGGCTGCTCTTCGGCGAGACTCCGGTGCGGTTCCCGCTCGACGTCTCGGTGGTGGACTCTTATGCAAATGCGGCATAGTTGCGAAATGGTCCGATTAGTGCCGATACCTGGGTGGCGTCCGATCGTTGGGACCGTTGTGCGCGCGGCGGGGGTCGCGCGACGGGCGGAAGGTGACAGTGCTGAGTCGGATCGCAGGAATGATCATCGCCGCGGGCGGGGGACGCCGGATCGGCGGCCCGGAGGCGTTGCTGCACCAGGGGGAGCGACCCCTGGTGAACCAGGTGCTCGACACGATGCGTGCGGCGGGCTGCGGGCCACTGGTCGTGGTCCTCGGAGCCGCGGCCGAACAGGTACGGGCCACCGCCGACCTCACCGGAGCGACGGTGGTGGTCAACCGCTCCTGGGGTACCGGGATCGGCTCGTCGATCCGGCTCGGCCTGGACGCCGTACCGGACCGGCGGATCGAGGCGGTGGTGGTGGTTCCGGTGGACATGCCGGGACTGACCGAGGCGGCGGTACGCCGGGTGGCGGCGCTGCCCTACCCGGATGCCCTGGTCTGCGCCACCTACGACGGGTTGCGCGGCTATCCCATGCTCTTCGGCCGCCGGCACTGGGCCGGGATCGCCGCGTTGGCGAACGCCGACGTCGGCGCCCGTCCGTACCTGATGGCGCACAAGGACGAGATCGTCGACATCGCCTGTGACACGGTGGCGGACGGCAGCCGGGCGAACACTCCGGAACTGCTCGCCGCCTGGGGGCTGACCGTCCCGGTGCCGGCCCAGCGGGTCGCCGTCTGACCCCGGCGGGCTACCGCCGGGGTCAGACCTCGATGTTGAAGCGCCGGAGTACGGAGGGGGCGACCAGGCCGACCGCGGAGAGAATCGAGATCACCGTGAAGGCGCCACGCAGCACGACCGTCTCCACCTTGCCGCCCACCTTGACGGCGATCTTGTTCGGGATGCCGATCATCATCCACATCCGACGCTTGATCGGGATAGGCCAGAGGATCGGCACCCCGTTGCTGGTGATGATGTCGCCCATGATGTGTACGAAGCAGCCGACCCCGACCGCCAGCCCGAGCATCGGATAGCCCCGGTCACCGGGCAGGTGCAGGAAGGTGAAGTAGGCCGCCGCCAGCGACACCAGGGTCACGATCACCCAGCCGGCCCGCTTCGCCCACTCGTCGAAGAGACCGCGCAACGCCAGACCGATCATGAAGAAGAGGATGCCGATCACCGCCCACTTGCCGTAGGCGGTGCAGAGCGCGGTGGTACCCCAGCCGACCAGGACGGTGAACGGCAGGGTGTGGGTCAGCGTACGGTGGCCGTTGTTCCGGTGCGGATCCTTGCTCAGCTTCGTCGCGTGGTAGACACCGAGGGAAATCTTCTCCATCACCTCGGCGAAGAAGAGCGAGACCACGCCGAAGGTCCGGGCGACGGTCGCACCGCCCTGGTTCTTCGTGACCTTGCCGGACATGTCGAGGTCGGGAAAGAGTGCCCCGCCCGCGCAGACCGCCGTACCGACCGCGATCGCCAGCGGCGACTGCTCGTAGCCGGCGAAGTAGTCCAGTCCCCAGGATCCGGCCAACCAGACCGCGGCGCCGGACAGCGCATGGGATGGTCCCATCATCGTTGTGCATCCTCCCCGGGGTACATCCCATACGGCTGGCGACACTGTGCCAAACCGGGGATCACGAGGCAATCACCGTTTGATCCACATTGGTGTCAGCCACGTCACGGTCTACTTCACCGGCTCGCTCCGGTGCGGTCAAACGCGGGTCTGCTTCGGGTTTTCGGCCAGGTCAGCCCGGGTGCGCCGCCGACCCGCGAACGGGTACTCCGGACGGTGCGGCGGCCCGGGACAAGCGGTGCTGACGCGGGGACCCCGGCGTGTCGCCGGACCGGCGCCGGATCAGCAGCCGGGGCCGCCGCTGCCGGGAAACCGGCGAAGGCGGGGCCGCTCGGGCCGGTAACGCCGCTCGGTCAGTCCCGCCGTACCCGAAGGAGTTCCGCCACCGACCAGGCCTGGAACGGTGCCCCGGTGGCCCCGTGCGGCGGTTCGGCGTCGGCGGTCTCGCTCACCGAGCCCAGGCCGTACTCGGGCAGGTGCGCCGCCAGCCCGGTGAACAACCCCGCCACCGGCAGTCCGGCTCGACGACAGGCGTCGGCGTACGGGCCGGTCAGCCAGGGCCAGACGGTGCCCTGGTGGTAGCCGGAGTCCCGCTCGGCCGGGCCGCCCCGGTGCCGTGGTCGGTAGCCGGGGCTGTCCGGCGCGAGGCTGCGCGGGCCGAGCGGGGTGAGCAGGGCCGCGCCGATCCGCCGCAGCACCACCGGATCCGGGTCGAGCGGCGCGTACGGCAGCGACCAGCCGAGGAGTTGGTTGGGTCGGAGCAGGTCGTCGTGCCGCCGGCCGTCGGCGGCATCCGGATCGCCCGGCGGCGGGGCGTCGAGCACGTCGTACAGCCAGCCGTTCGGCGCCGGGAAGCGGCGCCGGAACGCCGCCCGGGCCCTGGCGTGCGCGACCCGGGCCGACCCGGCGTCCTGGCCGAGCAGCCCGGCCAGTTCGGTGACCGCCGCGAGCCCGTTGACCCAGAGTGCGTTCACCTCGACCGGCTTGCCCGCCCGCCGGGTCACCGGTTCGCCGTCGACCCGGGCGTCCATCCAGGTCAGTGCCGCCCCGGGGCTGTCCTGGGTGAGCAGCCCGTCGGTCGGATCCGCCACGATGCCGTACCGGGTGCCCCGCAGGTGGTGCTCGACCACCGCGCGCAGTGCCGGCAGCAGCTCGGCGCCGAGGTCGGTGTCCCCGGCGACCGCCACGTGCCGGGCCACCGCGTGCAGGAACCACAGCGTCCCGTCCACGGTGTTGTACTCCACCCGCCCGGTGTCGGCGGTGTTCGCCAGCATGCCCTCGGAGAGCGTCCCCGCGTACGCCCGGAGCAGCTCCCGGCCCTCGTCCGCCCGGCCGGTGCCGAGGAACAGCCCCTCGTAGGCGATCATGGTGTCCCGGGACCAGGCGCCGAACCACGGGTAGCCGGCCACCACGTCCGGACCGCTGCCGGTGCGGACCACGAACGCGTCGGCGGCCAGGGTGAGCCTCGCCGCCACCCCGTCCGCCGGCCGCCCGGTCGCCACCACCCGGCGGTTGCGCCGCCGGGCCGCCTCGATCAGCTCGTCGGCCGGCGGCGGCTCCTCGGCCAGGTCCCCGGCCCAGGCGAGCACCGAGACGCTCTCCCCGGGCCGGTCGAGCGCCCCGCCGAACCGGCCCGCACACCAGAGGTCCTCGTCCGGGGCGAGTCCCCGGGCCGCCTCCTCCCGATGGTGCACCCCGTGCCACCACTGGCCCTCGGCCGACCAGCCCGGCCCGGCCAGCCGGAACGCCTCCTCGACCACCGCGCCGCCGGCCACCGGCGCGATTCTCGGCGCGGGCCCGTCCGAGCGCCGCTCGCCGTGGCCGTCCCGCCAGGTCACCACGGCGGCCAGGCTGAGCCGGGCCGGGCCGCCGGCGACCAGCCGGTGCCGGACCGCCAGACAGGACCGGCCGTACCTCATCGCCAGCTCGCGCTCCAGCACCAGGTCACCGATCCGCCACCGCCAGCGCGGCAGCCCGTCGACCAGGTCGAAGCGTTCCAGCAGCGCGAAGCCGGTCGGGTCGACGGCGCCGGAGCGCCACTCGTGCGCGCCGAGCCGGACCACCGCACCGGAGGGCAGGATCAGCTCGGGGTCCAGGCTGACCAGCCCGAGCCGGCGGGCCGCCGGGGTCTCCCCGGCCACCATCAGCAACCCGTGGTACCGCCGGGTGCGCAGCCCGCTGACCGTGCCCATCGCGTACCCGCCCAGGCCGTCCGGGACCAGCCACTCCCGGTCGACGCCCGTGTCCAGGTGACCGCAGACCCGTGGCCCGAACTCGATCGGCAGCATGGCGCCCATGATGCCCGTTCCGGTGCCCCGGCACACCGGCCGTGGTGACGGTCACCGCGATCGTTGGCCGGGTGTGCCGGGACCGATCACAATGATCGGAAGGACGACCGGGATCGGTCGGATGACGGGCGGGGGTCGGATGGACGACGGGAGGGACACCGGTCGGCGCAGCGCCGGCAGCGGGTCCCCGGGGCGTGCCCGGGACGCGGGGCGGACCGGACTGGATCCGGGGCGTGCCGAGCTGGATCCGGAGCGTGCCCGGCTGGCCGAGGCCGACGCCGGCCAGGAGCCGTGGCGGGCCTGGGGGCCGTACCTCGCCGAGCGGGCCTGGGGGACGGTCCGGGAAGACTACAGCGAGCACGGCACCGCCTGGGACTACTTCCCGCACGACCACGCCCGGTCCCGGACCTACCGGTGGAACGAGGACGGGATGGCCGGGATCTGCGACGAGTGGCAGACCTTCTGCTTCGGCCTGGCGCTCTGGAACGGCGCGGACCCGATCCTCAAGGAGCGAATGTTCGGGCTCGGCGGCGACGGCGGCAACCACGGCGAGGACGTCAAGGACTACTGGTGGTACCTGGACTCCACCCCCACGCACTCCTTCATGCGCTGGCGCTACCACTACCCGCAGGCCGCCTTCCCCTACGACGAGCTGGTCGCGGTCAACGCCGCGCGCGGCCGGGAGGAGCCGGAGTACGAACTAATCGACACCGGGATCTTCGACGACGACCGGTACTGGGCGGTGACCGTCGACTACGCGAAGGCGTCCCCGACCGACATGTGCGTCTCGATCTCCGTGGCGAACCGGGGAGCGAAGCCGGCCACCCTGCACGTGCTGCCCACGCTCTGGTTCCGCAACACCTGGTCCTGGGGGCTGCCCGGCCGGGACCAGGTGCCGAGGCTGGTCGGCAGCCCGGGCCGGCTGGTCGGCGAGCACTGGGTGCTCGGCCAGTTGGTGCTGGAGGGCGACGGCGGCCCGGCCGCGCTGGTCTGTGACAACGAGACCAACACCGAACGACTTTGGGGGCTGCCGGGGCGCAGCGCCTACCCGAAGGACGGCATCAACGACCACGTGGTGCACGGCGCGGACACGGTCAACCCGGCCGGCGAGGGCACCAAGGGGGCGCTGCACTACGTGCTGGACGTACCGGCCCGGGGCGAGATGGTGATCAAGCTTCGGCTCACCCGGACCGCCCCGCCGCCGGCCAGCGAGCCCGCGCCCCCGCTCGACCTCGGGGCGGAGCACGACGCGGTGCTGGCGACCCGGCGCGCCGAGGCGGACGAGTTCTTCGGCCGGCTCATTCCGGGCGGCGCCTCCGCGCAGGAGGCGCTGGTCGTCCGGCAGGCGATCGCCGGGCTGATGTGGGGCAAGCAGTTCTACCACTTCGACGTGCAGCAGTGGCTGACCGGCGACCCGGCCGCCGCACCCCCGCCGGACGGGCGCCGGTTCGGCCGGAACAGCTCCTGGCGGCACATGAACAGCTTCGACGTCATCTCGATGCCGGACCCCTGGGAGTATCCCTGGTACGCCGCCTGGGACCTGGCCTTCCACTGCGTGACCATCGCCCGGGTCGACCCCGGCTTCGCCAAGGCGCAACTGCTGTTGCTGCTCCGTGAGTGGTACCTGCACCCGAACGGGCAGATCCCGGCGTACGAGTGGGCGTTCGGCGACGTGAACCCGCCGGTGCACGCCTGGGCGGCGCTGAAGGTCTTCGAGATCGACGGTGGTCGGGACTTCGACTTCCTGGCCCGGATGATGCACAAGCTGCTGTTGAACTTCACCTGGTGGGTCAACCGCAAGGATGTCGGCGGCAACAACGTCTTCGAGGGTGGCTTCCTCGGGCTGGACAACGTCGGCCCGTTCGACCGCTCGGCCGCGCTGCCGGTCGCCGGGGTGCTGGAGCAGTCCGACGGTACCGGCTGGATGGCCATGTACGCGCTCAACCTGCTGGACATGGCGCTGATCCTGGCGGTGCACGACCCGACGTACTCGGACATCGCGACGAAGTTCTTCGAGCACTTCGCGTACATCGCGGCGGCCGCCTACGACCAGGGCCTCTGGGACGAGGAGGACTGCTTCTTCTACGACGTGCTGCGGCTGCCGGACGGGACCAGCCGACCGCTCAAGGTGCGGTCGGTGGTCGGGCTGCTGCCGCTGGCCGCGATCACCCGGCTGACCACCGTGACGCTGAACCGGCTGCCCGAGCTGACCGCCCGGCTGCGCTGGTTCCTGGCCAACAAGCCGGAGTACGCCCGGGTGATCGGCGGTCGCCGGCTCGGGGTCGACGGGCGGCAGCAGCGCCTGCTCTCCATGGTCGGCCCGGACCAGGTGGTCCGGCTGCTCGCCCGGATGCTGGACGAGGAGGAGTTCCTCTCCCCGTACGGGCTGCGTACGCTCTCCCGCCGGCACCTGGACCAGCCGTTCGCGGTGGAGTTGGGTGGGCAGGAGTTCACCGTCGGCTACGAGCCGGCCGAATCGACCTCCGGGCTCTTCGGCGGCAACTCGAACTGGCGTGGCCCGATCTGGATGCCGACCAACTTCATGCTGATCTCCGCACTCCGGGACCACGCGGCGTTCTTCGGCGACGACCTGCTGGTCGAGTATCCGACCCGGTCCGGGAGCAAGCACACCCTGACCGAGATCGCCGACGACCTCTCCGCCCGGCTGATCGCGCTCTTCGTGCCGGACGCCTGGGGGCGCCGCCCGATCTACGGGATCGCCGAACTCTTCCAGACCCATCCGGACTGGAAGGACCTGCTCGCCTTTCCGGAGTACTTCCACGGCGACAACGGAGCCGGTCTGGGTGCCTGGCACCAGACCGGCTGGACCGCGCTGGTCGCCGACCTGATCCTCACGCTCCGCCGATAGTCGAGAGATCCTGGTCAGGTAACGGCCCTCCCGGTCCAGATGCCGACTGCACCGGTGTCGGTTACTGTCCGCCAGTATTCAGATACTCCTCGTAGTGTCCTGTTAGCCGTTTCCCGGGGCGGCGTCGCGGCACCGTCGCGCGGGCCCCGGCCACCGGCAGGAGGGGAGAAGAATGGCGATGGAAATTGCCAGCACATCAGGTCACCGCCGGGCGGGAAGATTCGCCCTGGTCGTCGCGGTAACCGCCGGGCTGCTCGGCACGGCGGCGGCACCGGCGGCCGCGGCACCGGCCGGCGGTACGATCCGAAACTCCGGCGGCGCCACCGCGATCAGCGGAAGCTATCTGGTGGTCCTCAAGGAGGCGTCCGTCAGCGCCGACTCGGTGACCGACCGGGCCGGCGTACTCGCAGACCGGGCCGGCGGAAAGGTGGCCCGCACCTACCGGCACGCGCTGCGCGGCTTCGAGTTCACCGGCTCCGCCGAGGCGGCCCGGCGGCTCAGCACCGACCCGTCCGTGGCGTACGTCGAACAGAACCACCGGGTCCGGCTCACCGGTACGCAGACCCCGACCCCCTCCTGGGGCCTCGACCGGCTCGACCGGCGCCCGCTGGCGCTTGACGACAGCTACACCTACCCGAACACCGGCAGCGGGGTCCGGGCCTACGTCATCGACACCGGCATCCGGCTCACCCACAGCACCTTCGGCGGTCGGGCGGTCTCCGGCTTCGACGCGATCGACGGCGGATCCGCCGACGACTGCCAAGGGCACGGCACGCACGTCGCCGGCACCGTCGGCGGCGCCGAGTACGGGGTCGCCAAGGGCGTGACCCTGGTCGCGGTACGGGTACTGGACTGCAGCGGCAGCGGCAGCTACGCGCAGGTGATCGCCGGCGTCGACTGGGTCACCGGCGACCACGACCCCGGCGAGCGCGCGGTGGCGAACATGAGCCTCGGCGGGCCGGCGAACAGCGCGGCCAACACGGCGGTGGCGAACTCGATCGCCGACGGCGTCAGTTACGCCGTCGCGGCCGGCAACGCGAGCGTCGACGCCTGCGGCAGCTCACCGGCGAGCGTCCCCGCCGCGATCACCGTGGCCGCCACCGGCGGCTTCCCGGGCGGCCCCGGCCGTACCGACGCCCGGGCCACCTTCTCCAACTACGGCACCTGCGTCGACATCTTCGCCCCAGGGGTGGCGATCGTCTCGTCCACCATCGACAGCGACACCTCCAGCGGGCCGGCGGACGGCACCTCGATGGCCTCGCCACACGTGGCCGGCGCCGCCGCGCTCGTGCTGGCGCAGAACCCGTCGTACACCCCGCAGCAGGTGCGCGACGTACTGGTCGGCGGCGGCACACCCGGCCTGGTCACCGATCCCGGTCCCGGCTCGCCGAACATCCTGCTGCACGTCGCCGGCGTACCCACGTCCGACTTCACCCTCACGGTCGCCCCGGGCGGTGGCTCGGCCGGTCCGGGCGGCACGGTCAAGGCGACGGTGAGCACCCGGGTCACGGCCGGTTCGGCCCAGACGGTCGCGCTGACCGTCGCCGGACTGCCCAGGGGGGTCACCGCCACGTTCAGCTCGGCCTCGGTCGTCGCCGGCAGGTCGTCGGTGTTGACGATCCGGGTCGGCTCGGCGGCGGTGCCGGGCAGCTACCGGCTGACGATCACCGGCACCGGCCCGTACGCCACCAGGGTCGCGCCGTACACCCTGACCGTCACGAACCCCGCCGGCTGTACCGGCACGAACAGCGCCGACGTCGAGATCCCGGACATGTCCAGTGTGGAGAGCGGGGTGACCATCACCGGCTGCCCGGGCCGGGCGTCGGCGTCGAGCACGGTCCGGGTGCGGATCCTGCACACGTACCGCGGTGACCTGGTGGTGCACCTGGTGGCGCCGGACGGCAGCGCGTACCTGCTGCACAACCGGACGGGCGGCGGCGCGGACAACATCGACCAGACCTTCCGGGTCAACCTGTCCAGCGAGACGGCGAGCGGCCGGTGGCGGCTGCGGGTGCAGGACATGGCGTACGCGGACGTCGGCTGGATCGACACCTGGACGCTGAACCTGACGGCCGGTACGCCGACCGCCTGCGCCGGTAGCAACACCACGGCCCTGGCCATCCCGGACCTCGGCACGGTGCAGAGCCCGATCGTCCTCAGTGGCTGTTCGGGGAACGCCTCGACGACCAGCGCAGTCGCCGTACGGATCTCGCACGGCCGGGTCGGCGACCTGGTACTGCGGCTGGTCGCCCCGGACGGTAGCTCCTACCTGCTGCGTAACCGGGTCGTCGGCGGGTCACCGATCAACGCGGTCTACCTGGTGAACCTGTCGGCCGAGGCCCGCAACGGCAGTTGGCGGCTGCGGGTGCAGGACGCGGCGGCCCCGTACGCCGGCCGCCTCGACACCTGGTCCCTGACCGTCTGACCGAACCCCGCGATCCGCCCGCCCCGCGGCGGGAAGATCGCGCTCGATCTGGGAACGAGTGGCCTTCCAGCGCGGGGAGGCCACTCGTTCCCGCACGTAGTGCGGTCGCGTCCGGGGGGCCCGTCCTCTGCGTCCCGTCCGCGTTTGCCGCTGCTGTCAGGCGGCGGTGGACCAGATGGCGGCGAAGGCGGCGGCCTCGCCGGCCAGCCAGCGCGCTACCTGGTCGGAGCGGACGGCGGGATCGGGGTGGTGGGTCACCCCCCGGCGGACGTCGACGAGCACCGGCTCGGCACCGGGCAGCACCTGGTCCATCTGCCGGCCCATCAGGTGCAGGGTGGCCAGCAGTGCCTCCTGGCTCGGCGGCTGCTCGTCGAAGTGCAGCCGGACGGCCTCCCGCCGGCCGTCGTCGTAGCGCAGACCGAGGTGCGGGTTGACCTTCACCGGCAGGTCACCGACCATCCCGAGCGCGTCGTGGGTCTGGGCGAGCTCGACCGCCGACAGGTCGCCGAGCGAGTGCAGGTAGCTGATCGCGCCCGGGACCAGCGCCTCGTAGAGCGGGCGCCAGCGCGGCTTGACCACCCCGGCGATCTCCGCCAGGTGGCGGCCGCCGGTCCGGAAGGCGATGTCGGTCTTGAGCGCCTTGACGAGCTGCCCATGCGGGTTGAAGCCCGAGCGGCTCGCGCGTTGCTTGCGGAGGCCGCCGACGAACGTCGCCTTGGCCGGGCCGGTGCGGTCGACGTAACGGGTGAAGGCGAGCAGGGTGGCGTAGGGGAGGGGGGCGGCAGTAGGCGCGGTGGCGACGGACTCTGGCACGGCTGTCCTCCCAGTTCAGAAGCCGTTTTAGTACACACATTCTAATCGATTGTCGCCGCTCTGCCCAGCCCAAAAGGGGCATATCCTTTTGTCGCTTCCGCGTGAATCCTGCGAGTGTCCGGGAAAGTTTGCGAGTGATCTTGCGAGCCGTCCGGAACAGGTTGCGAGTCACCCGTACGCGCCGAGTTGGTGCCGGAAAACGGTGTCGGTGGAGAGCAGGATGCCGTGGTGTGAGCGTCGATTCTCCGACGGGTGCCAGGGCGGTGGTGCCGGCCCGGAACCGGGCGCGGATGCCGGCCGGACGGTCGAACTGCCTGAACGTCCGGCTGGCGGACGAGGAGATGCGTGAGATTTCTGCGGCGGCACGCCGGGCGGGTTTGACTCCGACCGGGTACGCGGGAGAGGTAGCGGTCGCGGCGGCCCGGGCGGATACCCAAGGCGGCGCCGCCGGAGCCACGCGGGCCGAGCTGGCCCGGGTGCAGCGGGAGGTGTTCGCCGCTCGCGCTGCTCTGGTAGGCGCGGCGCGGTCGGTCGCAGGCGGCTCCGAGGGGCCGCTGCGGGAGGCAGTCGAGCGCCTTGACAGGGTCGCTGAGCGGCTACACGGCCTGCTGAGACGGGTCTCGGCGTGATTCCGCGGGTGCGGCCGCGCAGCGCGAGTGTCCGCGAGGTGTTGCGCTACTTGTTCGGCCTGGGTGAGAACGGCGAGCATCACGACCAGCGCTTGGTTGCGGTGTGGGAGACCGCAGCGATCGGCGGGGTTGCCGAGCTTCAGCCGCCGACGGCCGGTGGCAGCTTCTCGGTCGCCCGGCTTGCCACGCTCCTGGAACAACCGGTCCTTGCTGGCAACAACCCGCCGGACAAGCCCGCGTGGCATTGCTCGATCCACAATCACCGGGATGATCCGCTGCTGCCGGACCAGCAGTGGGCGCAGATCGCCGTCGTGTTCGCCGACGGGGTCGGGTTGGCGCCGGCCGGTGATCGGGCGTCGGTGCGGTGGGTAGCGGTGCGTCACGCCGATGATCACGTTCATCTGGTGGCGACGCTGGTGCGTCAGGACGGTCCGACAGTGTGGCCTCGCAACGACTACCGCCGCTGCCAGCCGGTAGCTCGTGAACTTGAGGGTCTGCTGGGGTTGCGGACCGGCAAGCCGTCCTCGATCGAGACAGGGGCCGGGCATGGCTGAGCCGACGCTGCGGCCCGTTGTCGGTGAGGTGAGCAGCGTCGGGTGCGGATTTGAGGTCGGCTACCTGACCGAGGACGGCGCCGAGCACCGGATGGGAGTGGCGGACGCGTGGGGGATCCGGTTCGAGTCGTGCCGGCCCGCGCGGGTGTTTCCCCAGTACAAGGGGCAGAGGCATCTCCCGGGCCGATGGTGGTCGGCGACCATGGGCGGGCATGTCGGCTACGAATCGTGGCTGGAGCGCGATCACCTGATGCTGCTCGACTTCGACCCGGTCGTGGTTGCGGTGGCGTCGCAGCCGTTCTGGCTGTTCTGGACGACTGAGCAGGGCAAGGCCCGGTCGCACGCGCCGGACTACTTCGCCCGACTGGCCGACGGGGGAGCACTGGTCCTTGATTGCCGGCCGGTCGAGCGGATCAAGCCGCGGGACGCGGCCGCGTTCGCCGCGACGGCTGAGGCGTGTGAACAGGTCGGCTGGCGCTACCAGGTGGCCGGGGCGACGGACGTGATCGTCACGCGCAACGTTCGCTGGCTGGCGGGTTACCGGCATCCGCGCCATGACCTGCCCGCCGTCGCCGCCCGGCTTCGGTAAGTGTTCACGCAGCCTGGGCGCTTGATGGCGGGTGCGGAGGCGGTGGGTGATCCGATCGCGGCGCTGCCGGCTTTGTTCCATCTGCTTTGGCGGCACGAGCTCCGGACGGATCTGACGGCGCCGCTGCACCCGGACACGATCGTGACGACCGCGCAGGGAAGCTGCTGATGGCGGGCTGGCCGGTGCTGCGCCCGGGTGACCGGGTCAGCTTCGACGGCGGAGAGCATCAGGTGGTGGGGCTGTCGGGCACGATGGTGCGGTTGCGTTCGGACGCCGGTGAGCAGCTCGTGCTGGCCGGCCACCTCATCGCTTCGCCCGGCTTCGTAGTCCTCGACGCCGAGTCCGGGCCGGTGATCGATCAGTTCGGGCTGCTGGACGCGTTACCGCAGCAGGCGCTCGCTGCGGCGCAGCAGCGGGAGCTGCACATCGTCGAGGTCGAGACGGGCCTGCCGGCCGGCGCACCGGCCGGGACACAACCGAGGCCACAGTTCGACCCGGGCCGGACCACGCTGAACGAACGGGACGCGGCAAAGGCCGCTGAGCTGGGTATCGGCGTCCGCACCATCCAATCCTGGCGGGCCCGTTACGCCGAGCAAGGACTGTGGGGCCTAGTCGACCAGCGCACCGCGCGGACGCTGGAGGGTCTTGGCAGGACGGACGCGCGGCTGGTCGGGGCGGTCCGGGAGGTCATCGCCGAGCAGACGGACGCGTCGACCGGCACTCGGTCACGACTGATACACCGGGTGGTCAAACGCGTGGAGGAAATCCACGGGCCTGGGGTGGTTCCGTTGCCAGGCCGCACGGCCTTCTACGAGCTGATCGATCGGTTTTCGCAGGGCAAGCACACGTTCGGGTCGGCGGTGACACGCCGACAGATGGCGAACCGTCCGGGCGGGCTGTTCACCCCGACCTTCGCTGCCCGGCCGGGCGAGCAGGTCCAGATCGACTCGACCTCGATCGACGTGATGGTGGTCCTCGACGACGGCCTGCCGGTCCGCGCGGATCTGACCATCGCGGTTGACGTCGCGACCCGCACGATCTGCGCCGCGGTGCTGCGCCCGGTCGACACGAAGGCGGTTGACGCGGCGCTGCTGCTGGCCAAGATGCTGGTCCCTGAGCCGATGCGGCCCGGCTGGGCGAACGCGTTACGAATGTCGGCGTCGCGGATGCCGCACGCCCGGCTCGTCGATATCGACACCCGGATGCGAGAGGCTGCGGCCCGGCCGGTGATCGTCCCGGACCAGATCGTCATCGACCATGGCAGGGTGTTCGTCTCGGACACCTTTTCCCGGGCCTGCAACCGGCTCGGGATCTCCGTCCAACCGGCTCGGAAGGGCACCCCGACCGACAAGGGCGTCGTCGAGGCCACCAACAGCGCGGTCAAGACGCTGTTCGCACAGCACGTTGCCGGCTACACCGGCGGGAACCCGACGATGCGCGGCCGCGACGTCACGGGCGAATGGACCATCGGCGAACTCCAGGATCTGCTCGACGAATGGCTCATCGTCGGCTGGCAGCACCGCCCGCACGAGGCGCTACGCGACCCGCACCAGCCGCGCCGGATGCTCACTCCTGCGTTCCGCAGCTCCGCGTCGATATAGTCGGCGTCGCGGCGTGAAGGTGCAGGTCAGGGCGTTGCGACCTGGCGGGAACCGCGAAAGCGCCTAGTGACACGCCTGCCTGTGGATGACTTCGCTGAGCTGCTGATCTATGCCTGGGGACATAGTCGGTGTACGGTCGTGCCTCGTGTACGTGAAGGCGTCGACACGCAAGACCCGCGACGGGCAGACGATCCGCTACCTGCAACTGGCCCACAACGAGTGGGATCCGGCCACGAAGGCGTCCAAGACCCGGGTGCTGTACTCGTTCGGCCGCGCCGACCAGCTCGACGTGGCCGGTATCCGTCGCCTCGTGGACGCGTTGTCGCGGCTGCTGGACCCGGCCGACGCCCTCGCCGCTGCCGCACCGGCCGGGTTGTCGTTCACCGAGTCCCGGCCGCTGGGCGGGGCGTGGCTACTCGACGGACTGTGGCGCCGACTGCGTATCGACACCGTCCTGCGGCCGCTGGTCGGCTCGGCCCGGCGCGAGGTCGACGTCGAACGGGTGCTGTTCGGGCTGGTCGCGAACCGGGCCCTGGCCCCGTCGAGCAAGCTGGCCGCCGCCGAGTGGATCTGCCAGGACGTGCACCTGCCCGGCCTTGCGCACGTCACCGACGACGCCTGCTACCGGGCCATGGACCAGCTCATCGCCGTCGAGCCCGCGTTGACCCGCGGTGTCTACGACCAGCTCGCCGACCTGCTCAACCTCGAAGTCGATTTGCTGTTCTTCGACACCACCAGCACCTACTTCGAACTCGACGAGGCCGACGACCTCGTCTGGCGCGACGACAAGGGCAAGCCGGTCGACGCCGACAATCCCGCCGCGGTCAAACAGGCCGGGTTCCGCAGCCACGGCAAGAGCAAGGACTCCCGCGACGATCTGCCCCAGGTCGTGGTCGGGATGGCCGTCACCCGCACCGGCATCCCCGTAAGGGTGTGGTGCTGGCCCGGCAACACCGGCGACTCCGCCCTGATCCGGCAGGTCAAGACCGACATGCGCGAGTGGAACCTGGCCCGGGTCGTCTGGGTCGCCGACCGCGGCTTCGCCTCCGCCGAGAACCGCCGCTTCCTGCAACAGGGCGGCGGGCACTACATCCTCGGCGAGAAGCTACGCGCCGGCACCGCTGACGCCGACGCCGCCCTCGCCAGGCAGGGCCGCTACGCATGCGTCGCAGAGAACCTGCAGGTCAAAGAGGTCAACATCGACACCGACGACCGGTTCGTCATCTGCTACAACCCTGAGGCCGCCGACCGGGACGCCGCCATCCGCCAGCGGCTGATCGCCCAGCTCACCGACCTGATCGACGGCTCCGACACGCTGTCGGCCACCAAGCGAGCCGAGCTACGCGGCGTGATCTCGACCAAGCCCGGCCTGAACCGGTTCCTGCGCGTCACCCCGAAAGGTCTGCTCCGCATCGACCACGCGAAGATCAAGACCGAACAGAGGCTGGACGGCAAATACCTGCTGCGCTGCTCGGACCCGACACTGTCGGCCGAGGACATCGCCCTGGGCTACAAGCAACTCCTCGAAGTCGAACGCGGCTGGCGCGACATGAAGACCACTCTCGACCTGCGGCCGGTGTTCCACCGCCGCGAGGACCGCATCCGCGCCCACATCCTGCTCTGCTGGCTGGCCCTGCTGCTGATCCGCGTCGCCGAGACCGAAACCGGCCGCACCTGGACCAGCATCCGCACCGACATCGACCGGCTGCACCTCGGCGTGTTCACCGGCCCCGCCGGGACCTTCGCCCAGCGCACCGAGCTCTCCCAACCCCAGAAGGCCCTGCTCGCGAAGCTGAAGATCACCGACCCGCCCCGCATCTTCGACGCGACACCCGCAACCACCTGACCTGCAACAACACCATCGCCTAGTGACACGCCATGTCACCGGGCCAACCGGCGTTTGCCCAGCTCACAGCCCAGATTCGCAGACCATATCGACGCGGAGCTGCGGAACCCAGGTCACTCCGAACGAGAAATACGCCGCGCTGGTCGCCGCGGCCGGCTATCTGCCGCTGACCTTGTCAGGCGAGGACTACCTGGAACTTCTGCCGGTCGAGTGGCGGCGCATCACCGACGAGGGCATCCAGATCGGCAACCGCACCTACAACACCGCCGCGCTCGGCCCTTACCGGCACCAGCACTCCGGAGTGATCGCCAAACGGGGCCGGTGGGAGGTTCACTACGACCCCTACGACGTCTCCCAGGTCCACGTGCGCACCCCGGACGGTTGGATCACCGCCGCCTGGACGCACCTGCCCATGGTGTCCGCACCGTTCGCCGACTTCACCTGGCGTCACGCCCGCAGGCTGGCCGGCACAGGTGCCACCGAGACCGACGTCGCCCGAGTCCTCGACGAGCTGCTGACCCGCGCTGAGCGCCCGGACCGGGCGAGCGCCCGGATCACCGCGCGGACCCGCGCCGGGCAGGCCGGCCACCGGCCTACCCTCCCCGAACCCGCTGCCGCGCCGGCCGTCAACGAGAGCGACCGCCCGGATGCCGAGATCATCCCGTTCGGGGTGTTCGACGTCGAGACCGAAGCCGAGAGGTGGATATGACACCCGCACTCGACAATGACGTCCGGGACCCCGACGACCCGCTGACCACCAAGGAAGGATGGCGCCGGTTCGTGGACTACCAGCCCGAACCGGCCGCTGTTCTCACCGCTGAACAGCAGTTCGCGCTGACCGGCCGGCAGCGGGCCGAGCACGACGAGGCCCGCCGTGAATACCACGCCGAACTGCCGCTGGCAAACACCCCGACCATCCGCCAAGTGCTCGGCACCGGTCGACTGCTGGTCCAGCTCAACCGCAAGCAGGTCTCCGCCCGGCGCGGCCTCATCCTGTCCGGCGCATCCGGCACCGGCAAGACCACCGCGCTGACCCAGCTCGGCCGCACCCACGAACGCGCCGTCCGCCGTCGACACCCCGCCGGACGGCACCGGCTGCCGGTCGCCTATGTCACCGTCCCGCCGGCCGCGACAGCGAAGATGCTCGCCGTCGAGTTCGCCCGCTTCTACGGCCTAGAGTTCTCCGCCCGGGCCAACATGCCCGACATCGTCAACGCGGTCTGCGCCACCGCCGCGCACACCGGCATCGAACTGGTCCTGGTCGACGAAATCCACAACCTCAACATCGCCACCCGCTCCGGCGCCGAAGTGTCCGACCAGCTCAAATACTTCGCTGAACGGCTCCCGGCCACCTTCGTCTATGCCGGCATCGACGTCGAGGACCAGGGCCTATTCGCCGGGGTCCGCGGACGACAGATCGCCGGCCGGTTCACCCTGATCGCCTCCACCCCGTTCGCCTACGGCACCAGCGAGCAACGCACCGCCTGGCGTTCGCTGGTCTCCACCCTCGAAACGATGCTGCGGCTGCACCACCACCGCGCCGGCACGCTGGTCAGCCTCGACGAATACCTATACCGCCGCACCTCCGGCATGATCGGCAGTCTGTCCCAGCTCGTCCGCAGCGCGGCCATCCTGGCAATCGAGGACGGCACCGAACAGATCACCCGCGAACTGCTCGACCTGATCCCCGTCGACTACGCCGCCCAACGCGCCACCCCACCCGCCCCAAGGCAACGCACCTCTGCGCCGGCGAAGACGGCCGAGGCCAGTGCCTGATGCACTCCCGCCTTCCCATCGCCGTCGCGCCCGCCCAACACGAAACCGCCGCCTCCTACGTCACCAGGCTCGCCACCCTCCACGGCATGCCGTTCGGCGAACTCTGGCAGCAGGTCAGCCGACCCCGCACACCCGAGAGCCAAGCCCGGTTCATCGCCGCTGACCGGCTCGCAGCCGTCACCGGGATCCCCGAGGAGCACTGACCCGCGCGCTCATCGAGATCCGCCGCCCGGAACCCAACTGGCTGGCCTACCGCCACGAACCACAGCACGGCTGCCCCCGATGCACCGCCCGGCATCCCGGCGGCCCGATCCGACTGCTGCTGCCGCACCACCGCTACGTCTGCGTCCGCCACCGCATCTGGATCGGGCCGCCTGACCTGATCGACCAACCCTGTCCCACACTCGACGAACTACCCGCGATCGTCGCTGCGCAACGCGCGCACCTGCGGCTGCTGCACCGGTTCGGCCCGGCCGCCACCTACGACGCCGTGCTCACCGGCTTCCTCATCTGCGGGCACCGCTGGAACCAAGACGCGCACTACCCCGACGACGTCCGACTCGACTGGGACGAACGCGCCGCCGAACTCATCCCGCTCGGCGACGAGGAGACCACGTTCAGCACCTCCCGGCTGTTCGCCGCGACCTACCCAGAAGCCGTCAAACTCGCCGGACTCATCGGCTCCCTGCACTGGCGGGGGTCTGTCAAGTTAACGGCTGATCTTGGTTGTTGAGGTGGTCAGTCGTTGGCCGGGGTGAGCCGGCCATCGAAGGCGAGCTGGAAGGCGTTCAACGGTGCCTTCCAGCGCATGGTCCACCGCCGGCGTCCGGTGCCGGTGGGGTCGAGGCTCATCAACGCCATGTAGACGCACTTGAGTGCTGCGGCCTCGTTCGGGAAGTGTCCGCGGGCGCGGACGGCCTTGCGGATACGGGCGTTGACCGACTCGATCGCGTTCGTACCCGGTATGAAATCAGGTGGAGGCCCGCGTGGTGTTCCGCTGGTCCGGCACTCTTGGTCGGGCATACGGTGTGACCGTCCGGAACAGGGGCCTTCGGGGAACACGTATGGGCAGGCCGTTCTTGCTCGATGGGCTGCGAGCCCGTGTTAGTAGTTGGCCGCCCCTGCGACTGGTCCGGCTGCGCTGCGAGCGCGTATCCGTAGGTGTCGTTCCGTCCCAGCGGTTCCCCACCGATCGAGCAGCGGAGGGAGCAGATGATGGTCCGCTATATCGGTATGGACGTGCACCGCGAGTTCGCGCAGCTGGCGGTCGTCGAGGACGGCCTCGTGCGTGACGAGGGCCGCATCGGCGTGACGTCGGAAGCGCTGCGGCAGTGGGCCGCCGGCCTACGGGCTGATGACCAGGTCGCGTTGGAAGCGACGGGTAACAGCGACGCGATCGCGACCCTGTTGACCCCTGTCGTCGGCCGGGTGGTGGTGTCGAACCCGTCGAAGACCCGGGCGATCGCGGAGGCGAAGGTCAAGACCGACAAGGTCGACGCCCGGATTCTGGCGCAGTTGCTGGCGGCGGACTTCCTGCCGCCGGTGTGGCTGCCCGACGAGCGGATCCGTAGCCTGCGGCGGCAGGTGACCCGCCGCGCTCACCTGGTGCGCCAGCGCACCAGGATCAAGAACCAGGTCCACGCGATCCTGGCCCGCAATCTCGTCCCGACGCCGCCGGTGTCGGACCTGTTCGGCAAGACCGGACGGCACTGGCTGTCTCGACAGCCGCTACCAGCCGACGAGTCTTCCAGCGTGCGGGCGCTGCTGCGGCAGTTGGACTTCCACGGTGAGGAACTCGCCGTCGTGGATAAGGAACTCGCAGTCGAGGCGTTCGCCGACCCGGCCGTCGCTCGGCTGATGACCATTCCCGGCGTCGACGCGATCGTGGCGATCTCGATCGTCGCCGCGGTGGGTGACTTCACCCGGTTCAGGGACGCGGACAAGCTCGTCGCCTATGTCGGGCTTAACCCGAAGGTGCGTCAGTCCGGGAACTCTGCGCCGGTGCACGGCCGGATCAGCAAGGCCGGACGGGCGCACGTGCGTGGCGTCCTGGTCGAAGCTGCCTGGTCCGCCAGCCGAGCCCCGGGACCGTTGCGCGCGTTCTTCCAACGCGTCAAGGCACGACGCGGGTTCCCGACCGCTGTGGTCGCCACCGCCCGGAAGATGACCGCCCTGGCCTGGCACTTGGTGACCAAGGACCAGGACTACGCCTTCGCCCGCCCAGGCCTGGTCGCGCACAAGCGGCGCAAGCTCGAACTCGCCACCGGAGCACCCTCACGGCGTGGCAACCACGGAACCCCGGGTGCGGCCTACAACGACAAGCAACGACGCGCTGCCGAGACCGCTGCCGTCGAACAGGCCGAACGCGCCTACGAGGTCTTCGTCGCGCACTGGCAACCACACAATCCGGCAAAAACCCGAGCGAAGACTTGACGATTTCATCCGTGGTGCACACGATTTTGCGGATCTCGGGGTCGAAGGCGAGGAAGGGCACCATCTCCGCCCAGGCGTTGGTCCAGAGTCGGATGATCGCCGGATACTTGGTCTCCCACTTGCCGCTGAACTCGGCGAACGCGTCGAGAGCGGCCTGCTCGCTACAGGCGGTGTAGACCGGTTTGAGGTCCTTGGCGAGTTCGGCCCAGTGCGCCTTCGACGCGTACTTGTACGTGTTGCGGAGCAGGTGAACGATGCATGTTTGGGTGATCGCCTGAGGCCAGGTCTCGGCGATCGCGTCGGGTAGGCCCTTCAGCCCGTCGCAGACCACGATGCACACGTCCCGCACACCACGGTTGCGTAGCTCGGTGAGCACCCGCAGCCAATACTTCGCGCCTTCACCCCCATCGCCGGCCCACAGGCCGAGGATGTCCCGACCGCCGTCACAGGTGACCGCCAAAGCGACGTAGACGGGCCGGTTCGCGACCTGACCGTCGCGGATCTTCACATGGATACAGTCGATGAACACCACCGGATAGACCGGGTCGAGAGGTCGGGCCTGCCACTCGCCGAACGAGTCGAGGACCCGGTCGGTGATGGTCGAGATGGTCTCCTTCGACACCTCGGTGCCGTACACCTCGTGAAGGTGCGCGCACACCTCCCCGGTGGTCAGACCCTTCGCGGTCAGCGAGATCACCAGGTTGTCCACCCCACCGAACCGGCGCTGCCGCTTGGCCACGATCGTCGGGGTGAACGTGCCATCCCGGTCCCGGGGCACCCCGACCGGCACCGGCCCCACATCCGTGATCAACGTCTTGGTCCGCCTGCCGTTACGGGCGTTGCCGTCACCACCACGCTCGTGCCGACCCCGGCCCAGGTGAGCATCCATCTCACCTTCCAACGTGGCCTCCAGGAACCGCTTCGTCAACCGCTGCAACAGCCCACCCTCGCCCAGCAGCGCCACCCCCTGACCCCGGGCCTGCGCCGCCAACGCGGCCACAGTGTCATCGTCGAGTACCCGAGCGAGGAGGTCCTCGCCGCTGGCCATCTCACCGGCGGCCGCATCGACCGCCACCTCGCTGCGAGTGTTCGTCACGGTTCCCATCAGAACATCCTTTCTGTCTGATTACCACCGTTTACGTTACACTCCCACCACCTATCGCGACCAACGTGTCGGCGACGCGTGAAAACGGGATCTGGATCTGGATCTGGCCCAAATTTCGTGATCGGTCCTGACCCCTGTGGTGCTTGGTCCACTGTGTAAGGTCGGCGGCCGTGCGATTGGCTGACCTCGCGGTGCTGCTGCCGCACCTGGCTGGCGTGGGCGTTGACCGGATCGAGCGTCGCGCTGGTGGTCTGCGGTTATGGGCCCGATCGCGGGCCCGTCGGGCAGTCTGTGGAAGATGCGGCTGCAACGGCAGCCGGGTTCACAGTCGTTATGAGCGCCGGTTGACCGACGCCGCGTTGGCCGGCGAGCCGGTGGAGATCCGGCTGCGGGTGCGACGGTTCTTCTGCGAGACTCCGGCGTGCCCCGCGCGCACGTTTGTTGAGCAGATCCCTGGCCTGACCCGCAGATATGCCAGGCACAGTCCGCCGTCGCAGCGGTCGCTGGAGAGGATCGGGTTGGCGCTGGCCGGCCGGGCCGGCGCCCGGCTGGCCAGCCGGTTGGGCTGGACCGTCAGCCGCAGCAGCATCCTGCGGGGACTACGCGCCTTGCCCGAGCCGGAAACACCACGCCCCACCGTGCTTGGCGTGGACGACTTCGCCCTGCGCCGAGGCCGCCACTACGCCACCGTGCTCATCGACCTCACCACCCGTCGTCCGATCGACCTGCTACCCGACCGAGAAGCGGCCACCCTCGCCGGCTGGCTGGCCAACCACCCGCAGATCCAGGTCGTCTGCCGAGACCGGGCCAACGCCTACGCCAACCCTCGGGAAATGCATCAGACGGGCGAGAAAGTCGCAGCTGGCATGGTGAAGGCGGGGCTTGGAGCTTAGCGGAGCGCACGTTAGCGCACGGCTTTGACCTGCTCGTTTGGCGATACGGTCCCGTCTGGCGAT
>NZ_JBEEAC010000039.1:0-62193 GCF_040120695.1 Plantactinospora sp. B6F1
CATCGCGATCAACTGCTCATCCGTGACCGCACCCACCGGCCCAGCGGCCGGCTGTCCCACGGTGGTCTCGGTCGTCATCTGGCGTCTCTCCCTTGATCGGTCGATCAGCCGTTATTTGTACAGTCCCCGACGCCATCGACGTACGGAACCGCGTCGGCTGGCTCGCCGAGATCGCCGGCACCAACGACCACACCAACCTGATCGCCGACTGCCTGCGCCGCCTCGCCCCGTTCCGGCTCTCCGCCCAACTCGACGTACTCGACCATCTTCTGCGTCATTCGGACCGGGTGCCGTCATGAGCCGCCGTGTCCGCCCGACATCACCCCGTCCCGCGCCTACCCTGGAGGACCATGGACAGGATCGCCATCATCGGCTGCGGCGGCAGCGGCAAATCCACCGTCGCCCGGCAACTGGCCCGCATCCTCGACGCGCCGCTGACCCACCTCGACTCGATCTACTACGACGAGCAGTGGAACCCGCTGCCCCAGGACGAGTTCGCTGCCCAGCAGGAGAAACTCGTGGCCAGCGAGCGGTGGGTCATCGAGGGCAACTACGCCGGCACCCTACCCATCCGGCTGGCCGCCGCCGACACCGTGATCTTCCTCGACCTACCCGCCTTGACCTGCCTCTGGGGCATCGCCCAACGCCGCTTGCGCTACCGGGGCGGCCAGCACCAGGCCGACGGCGTCTACGACCGAATCACCTGGAACTTCGTCCGCTACATCCTCGGCTACCGACGCACCATGCGGCCCCGGGTCGAGACCCTCATCCGGGAACACGGGCCGCACGTCCGACTGATCTCACTGCGCAACCGCCGGCAAGCCAACCGACTGCTCGACCGGCTACGACAACAGGCCCAGCCGATGACGTAACCGGGCCGGGACGGGAGGCGACCGATGTCGGCTAACCCGTTCCTCGACCCCGCGCTGGTCCACGGCGACCTGTATTGCACCGACGACCGGCTCGCGGAACGCACCCGCGCGCTACGCCAAGCCAAGATCGCTGGGCGAAACGCCGCCCAAGTCGTCATCGACCTACTCGCCCAGCGGACCTCGCCCGGTGCGGTCATGCTCGACATCGGCTGCGGGCGAGGCACCACCACGCTCCGGATCGCTGCCGGTCTCCGCCCTCGACGGCTTATCGCGGTCGACGCCTCGTCCGCACTGCTGGACACCGTCCAGACCCGGCTGGCCCAAGCCGATGAGGTCGGCTCGACGGTCTGCGCCGATTTCCACCACCTACCGCTGCCCGATGCGATGGCCGACGCGGCGGTAGCCGCCTTCTGTCTCTATCACTCGACCACACCGGCCGCCGTCGTCGCGGAGATCGCCCGCTGCCTCCGTCCCGGAGGTGTCGCCGTCCTGGTGACCAAGTCGCTGGACAGCTACGCCGAACTCGACCAGCTCGTCCAAGCAGCGAACCTCGACCCCGACGCTGCCAGCCGTCCGAGCCTCTACGAGAGCTTCCACAGCGACAACCTGGTCAACATCGCCGCCACCCATCTCACCGTGCTCGATGTCCTGCACGAGCAGCACGTCTTCGAGTTCGCCGACGCCACGCACCTCGCCCGATACCTCGCCACGACCCCGAAATACCGGATTCCTCCGGCGGGTGGGCCAGCTGACCTGGCCGCGATCCTCCGGGAACGGCTGCCGGTGCCGCCGTATCCGACCCGGTCCACCGTCAGCTACGCCCTGACGGCACGGTCATGACCAGCAACCTCTTCCTCAAGCGGTACGACGACCCACAACGTTGCTCGGCAGCGGCGGCCCATTACGCCTGGCTCACTTCGCTGGAGTCCGGGGTCCGCCTACCGCACCTGGTCGCACGGACGAGTCGTCACCTGGCCTTCGAACGGCTGCCGGGCCGGACACCGGAGGTGCCCGACCTGCCTCGCGCGGCGTCCGCACTCGGTCGACTGCACGACGCCGCGTACCGGAGGGAGCTGCACTCCGCGCGCCTCGACCAACCGCACACCACATCGACCGGGCAGGTGCTTCCCGACTTCACCAGGCCGCGTCGGGAGGCGCTGCATCGGGCCGCCCGTGTCACCGGCGTAGACCTGGCCGCGCTGGGCGCTGTTCTCGACCGGCCTGGCCGGCCCGCGGCCTTTTACAAGGACCCAAACGTCCGCAACTACCTCGCTGAGGGAGAGAGCGTCGCCGTCGTCGACTTCGACGACCTCACCCTCGCCCCTTTCGGCTACGACCTGGCCGGCCTGCTCGTCACCGCCTCGATGACGTACGGGCGACTCCGCCAGCAGATCATCAGGAACTGCGTCGATGCCTACCGAGCCGCAATCGCGCCGAACCTCTGCGACCTAGACGAGCTGCGGCAATACGCCGAACTGCACCACCTCTTGGCGCTCCGGTACCTCGGCACCAACGGATACCGGCACCCGTGGCCCATTGTCCGGCCCTGGCCCGACCCGTTCACACCGACCTGACCACCCCGAAGGAGCCCTGCCGATGGCCCCAACCACCGAACTCATCATCGCCCGCCACGGCGAAGCTGCCTGCAACGTCACCGGAATCGTCGGCGGCGAACGCGGCTGCACCGGACTGACCGACCAGGGCCGCCACCAGGTCACCCAGCTCGCTGCCCGGCTTGCCACTGAACACGACGATCGCCCCTACGCCGTCTTCTACTCCACGCCCCGGCGTCGGGTAGTCGAGACCGCCGAGATCATCACCGATGCGCTCCGGCTGCCGTCCTCGGTCGAGCCGGAACTTCGCGGCCCCGACCACGGCGACGCCGACGGCCGACCGTGGGCAGACATCAAGACTGCCTTTCAGGGTCCGCCACAACACAATCCGGACATGCCGTACGCCAACGGCTCCGAAACCTGGAACCAGTACCTCGACCGGGCAATCAGCGCCCTACAGAAGATCCTCGCCCGGCACGACGGCCAAAGGATCCTCATCGCCGCCCACGGCGAGACCATCGAGGCAGCCAACCACCTCCTCCTCGCACTCCCCCAGAACACCTGCCTACGGCTCGGCTTCGTCACCGATCACGCCTCGGTCACCCGATGGCAGCGCCCAACCAACCGGTTCGGCCGCACCATCTGGCAACTCGTCGCCCACAACGACACCCGGCACCTCGAACCCGGACGATGAGCACCGATCTTCTCCAACTCTGCCGGCGCCTCCTCGACACCGACGCGGTACCCGTCACGCGGCACCTAGATGATCTATTCCAAGGGGTAGGGGTAGCGACACGAGAAGCGAGGGCGTCCATGATCGACGTTGCTGAGCAACGATGACCATGGAGGCCACGTGCACGTCGATCGGGACACCCTCGCCACCGCACTGTACGTCAAGATCGATGACGAGCTGAAAGCCTCACCCCAGCTCAACCGGCAGCGACCCAGGGTCGGGATCACCCCGAAGATCACCGACGCTGAGCTGATCACCCTCGCGGTCCTGCAAGCCCTGCTCGGCCACCACAAGGAAGCCCGCTGGATCCGCCACGCCCGCGCGAACCTGACCCACCTGTTCCCCCACATCCCGAAACAGCCCGGATACAACAAGCGACTCCGCGCGCTCGGCGCCCAGATCACCCACCTCATCCAGGTCCTCGTCCTGGACACCGACCTGTGGCGGCACCCGGTCCGTATCGCCGACTCGACCCCGGTGGAGTGCGGACGCTCCCGCGAGACCGTCAAACGCTCCGACCTGGCCGGGTGGGCCACCTACGGCTACTGCGCCTCGCACTCCCGCCGATTCTGGGGCCTACGCCTACACCTGGTCACCACCGCGCACGGACTGCCGGTCGCGTTCGCCCTGACCACCGCCAAGACCGACGAACGAGAGGTCCTGGTCGACCTGTTCGACCTGGACTCCGGCCTGTTGACCCATCCCGACGGGCTGATCCTCATCGTGGACAAGGGCTACCGCGACGCCACCACCGAACGGCAGTTGACCGAGCGTGGCGTAACCATGATCCGCCCCGCCTACCGAACCGAGAAGCCACGCCCCGGCCGCACACTGCTCCGCGCGATGCGGCAACGCATCGAGCCCGTCAACCAGACCCTCAAAGGCCAACTCGACCTGGAACAACACGGCGGTCGCACCCCTGCCGGCGTGGCCGTACGCGTCCTGCAACGCATCCTCGCGATGACCGCCGCGATCTGGCACAACTGGCACACCGGCCAAACCGTCATACGCTCACTCACCGCCTACGACCACTGACCCCTTGGAATAGATCGTCTAGGCCACGCCGGCACTCAGGTGCTCCGTGCCTCGACCGCAGAGCATGGCGAGGTCATCGTCAAACAACACCGCACACACGAACGGCACACGCAGGAGGTGCACGCCTATCGAACCTGGATATCGGCCCTCGGCGACCGGGCGCCTCGCCTACTGGCGGCAACCGACGATCCGCCCGCGATCGCCATCACCGCCGTACCAGGTATCCCCCTCAGCCAGCGGAAGCTCGATCCCGAGGTTGAGCGAAACGCCTACCGCCAGGCGGGGCTGCTACTGCGGACACTCCACGCCGCCGGACCCCCACGACTGGAACCGGACTGGACGGCCTGGCTCGCCGAACGCGCCGAGCACTGGATCCATCAAGCCGGTAACCGAATCACACTCGGCTACCGCGCCGAGGTACGCGCCCACATGCGAGCCCTCCAAGACCTCGCTCCATTACCGGCCACGCCGTGTCACCTCGACTTCATGCCCCGAAACATGATCTACGGCGACGACGGTGTCGTTCGCCTGATCGACTTCGAGCACAGCCGCTACGACCTGCCCGCCCGCGACCTCGTACGCCTCACCACCCGCATATGGCCCGACCGCCCAGACTTTCACGCGAGCTTCCTCGACCAGTACGGCCAGCTCGGCGCAGTCGACCGCGAGCTCCTGGAACACTGCGCGCACCTTGATGCCCTGACGACCTTGGTCACCACCACCCTCAGGTGAACTCAGGCAGAGGCCACGTCGCCTCCAATGGCTAGCGCCTGGCGAATTTAGATGCGAGACTCTCTATGTAACGAGAAGTGCACAGGAAGCCACATTCAGCGATGTTGGTGGTTCTGGTGGGACAACTTCCGTTGTGGGGACCGGGCGCGGACGAGGATCCGCCATCGAAGCCAGTACTGACACGACCAACGGCACTCCGCCTCCTAATCACCGTGAAGGCGGCTCCCAATCCCTCCGCGCGCTACGGGGAGACAGTCTGCGTCGGCGCGCTCGGCCTGGAACCGCCCTGGACAGGCTGGATTCGGCTCTACCCGATCCACTTCCGCGATCTGGCCGACGACAGCAAGTTCCGTAAGTACGACATCGTCCACCTCGACGCACTGCCGTCCAGGCAGGACCAGCGCCGCGAAAGCTGGAAGCCGATCGTGGAAACCATCACCACCGAGCGGCACATCACCAACCAGCAGTCGCGTCGAAATCTCCTCGATCCCCTCGTCGAAGACTCCATGTGTCGGCTCAACCAGCAGGCCCGCGACGACCCGAGCGCACGATCGATCGGATTGATCCGCGCCGCCGACATCTCGGCCTTACGAGTCAAGCGCCATCCCGGCTGGTCGGCCGAGGACCACAGGAAGATCGCGGGCTACCTTAACCAGCTCGACCTACTGGAGCCGTCCAAGCGCAGCCCTCTCCAGGCACCGCGGTTCACCGGCGCCTACCACTACCGATGCGCAGACCGCCGTTGCCGCGGTCACCAGCAGACACTCTGGGACTGGGAATTCGTCGCCCTCCAACGTCGTCTGACCCAGCTCACCGACGCGGAGGCTGCGGATCAACTCCGACAAAAGTTCCTCGACCAGCTCTGCGCCGCCGACCGCGACGTCGCCTTCTACGTGGGCAACCAAGCGGCAAGACCGCAGTCCTTCAGCATCGGCGGCGTCTACGCGCCCAGACGGCCCACCGCCCGATAAAGGACCACACGTCAACCGATGATCTCGGCCAGAACATCAGCGTGGCAGGCGTCCTCAACGCGGCACCAACACGCCAACTGCTTTCCCGCGAGTTCCCGCCGCGCCCGCTCGACAAGCGCCGGCTGCCCCACCAGCCACTGCCGGTACAGGCGCAACGCCTCAGCCCGATCATGCCCACGAAGACTGAACGGATTGGCCCAGGGAGAACGCCGCAACCCGAACCCCTGCCTCCCCACATACACGGCACCGGGCGGCACCACCGGGTGATAGAGGTCCCCCTGCACACGAACCCGAGGTTGTCCTCCCACGCCGCCAGCGTAATCGGCGACAACCGCCTCCGCGTGGATACTCGGAGGGACTCGGAGGGAGCGCGTCGACGCCTGGTTAGGGACCGGATGCCCCGATCAACGCGAAGGGCCCTGCAGGATGACGACGAGTGGACGTCCACGGAACGACGACGTGTCCAGGCCACCCAAATCGAGTCCAACGGCTTCCGGGTATCCGCCGATTATCCAGCCCGCTTCCTGGAGCGCCTTTGATAGTAACCCACAGCTCCGCTGCTTCCTCAGCACCACAGCTGGTCCGCTCACCGTTGGACGCTCCGCTCACGCCCGATGGCCGCCTCAATGGACTCCTTCAACCGGCTGATCTCTTCATTGGTCCGATACCGGAAGGACATCGACAGTGAGTCTTCCATAGGCGGCCGGCCGCCGAGGAATAAGCCGCGTTGCTCAGGCACCGGCGACTGGCCCTCGACAATAATCTGAATATAGCCGTGGTTCCAGCGTGTAGCAGGTTTGACAGCGACCGTGTCGATCTGATTGATGGTTACGGCACGACGACCCTTCATCTGAGAGCCAAGGCCGTCCTTGACGATTGTGACGACGCGGCCGTCGAACTCCACACGCCCCAGCAAACCCTGTACAACCATCGGCTCGTTGGATGAGCCTAGAACCGGGGCCGGCGTGAGCACCCGTTGTGCTGCAGGCTGGCGCTCCGGCTCTACGGCGACCACGAGGGGACTGTGGACTAACGGCTCGAGGTCTGGAGCCGCCTGCGAATTGCCGGTGGCTGCCACGGCAGACATCGCCAGCGCTAGGACATCGTCGACCGTGGCCGGTCGCTGGGGCGGGTCGTCGCGGGTCATCACCTCGACCACGGTGTGCCAGGGCGTCTCCGCTGGCACCAGCGGCCGGTTGGCTCGCGGCCACTGCTTCGTGCAAGCCCAGCCAATGAGCTGTCCGAGGCTGTAGATGTCGGCTTGCGGGCCGGCTTCGTGGGCATCGTCGGACAGCTCCGGCGCGGCGAAGCCCTCGGTGCCGTAGAGCACGCCGACCTGGGTGCGTCCGGGCTGACTGGTCCGGCCCCGCGGCCGTCGGCCCAGTCCCCAATCGGCGACGGCCCAGATTCCGTCGATCCTCAAGATGTTGGGCGGCTTCAGATCACGGTGAACCCAACCGTCCTTGTGTGGCTGCCGAAGGCCCTCGCAAATCGCCTTGACGAGTTCGAGAAGACCCAGCGGACTCTCAAACTCGTCGAGGGTCTCGGCCGCAGTGTCCGACGCCAGGGGCATTACGAGCCAACCGGCGGCTGGGTCGAAGTCAAGGACCGGTACGACGTGAGCATTATCGCCGAAGCGTTGCCCTGCCTCGACCTCGCGACGCATGCGCGCGACGTTCTCCGGATTCTTAATCTTCAGCCTCTTGAACGCTACTCGGGCACCGCTCGCGCGGTGCCGAGCGCCGAAGACAACCGCCTGCCCACCGTCGGCAATTGGTTTGGGGTCCAGAGCGTAGTCGCGCCGCTCCCCTTTAGCCGCCAACCGTAGCTGATGAAGCGGCGTCGCCATACCTACCCCGGCAGGCTGGGTCTGGTGTGGAAGCGTCGCTTTGAGGATCACCGGTCGAGGCAGCTGAAGATCGTTGCCGCGGACGTCGCCGAGGATATAAACATGCCTGTTTAGGGCCACTGCCATGCCCTGAACCTTGTTCAGCCGCAACCGCGCCAGCAGCTCGGTACTCCGGCCGAGAACGTCGGTGCGATAAATCGTTACGCCCACGCCACTGCCACTTGCCGATCCGGTGAGAACCGTCCAGGGGTTGAGCGCGATCACGTGGTTGGGATACGGCTGCTCCGATCTGACCTGGTCAGCTGACCGCACGGCGCTGCTGCGGGAGAGATCAACAACACCGCTGTTGCCGCCGGCCGCGAGATAGAAGCTACGGCCATGCAGCCATGTCAGGCTGTGAACGCTCGCGTTGAAGCCGACCGCGTACGTCTGCTGCCGCCCGAACCGGTCTCCGATGCGTGTCAGCAACAGTGTGTCGGAGCCCTCGCCGAACTCAACGCCGGTTCCCGACAGCACCCACGCGTCGCCCTCATGATCCGTACACAGACCGACGATGCCGCGGAGACCACCGGCGGTCGGAACAACCTTCTCGTCGCAGTAAGCGATGACGGTGTCATGACAGATCACCCACACCGACCCGTCCCCCCGAACGAGGGGGGCACCGCGTAGCCCTCGCATCGCCAGGAACCAGGTTCCGGTACCACGCCTTACATCAAGCTCAATCAACCCATCCGCAGTGGTGAGCAGCAACCTCCGGTCATCCATGACCGCCATGCCCGTCATCTCCGGCCAGCCCGGCCGGCCTCCAAGAACTTGACGGATGCGCACGTCGCCCTCGACCCTGTCCACCAGGTTCCACGGCGGGGGTACACGATCGGGCGGCGCGAACTGTGGGCAGGGCGCCGGCTGCTGGGTTGTGAGAAACCGGGTCAGGGAGAGGTAGGGCTGAGCGTCGAAGATCGCCTGTTGGGCGACAGCTTCCAGCAGCTCTACCGGGTTGACGAGCCCGCCAAGCATCGCCTCAAGATGGTGTCGATCGAGCAGCATCACATCATCGCGTACCTCGAGCGACTCCGCATCGAAGCCTTGCATGGACAGCACTGCCGGTCGCAGCGTCGCTGTGGCACGCGCTCCCACCATGGCGACATGAGCCGCAGTCAATGGCTCATCGATGCCAGCGATCTCCAGCGAGATGTTCATCGAGGGCAGCGGCACGGCGACAGTCCTGGCCGAGGTCAGGACGCCCGGCCGAGACCGACGCGCCTTCACCTCGCAACGGCTCAGGATCTCGACGACCAGATCAGACAGCCTGTCGACGCGATCCGGCTCAGCCGCTGCGTCGTCGAGGAGCGCGCCATACACAGCGATCAGTTCATCCCTACGTGAATCCGCCACTCGCGCCCTCCCTCGGCATCGAGAAGATTGTCCTTCACGCCACTGCCCGTCAACGTGCCGGATTAGTCACCGAGGTGGACTCGCTGCACAGGTGCCGCCGGATTCCAAGGAACCCTGACGTTCTGACCGGAGTTCCTCGGAAGGACGCCTACCCACGGCGGCGCATGGAAGATTCACCTATCCGATGGCGAGACACCGCGTCCCACCCATGCCAGCCCGGTCCAACGGCTCCAGAGCACCCGCCGAGCACCCCGGCTGCGGCGGCAGCAATGAAAAAGGCCCCGGCCCAGGTGGGAACCCAGGTCAAAGCCTTGATCGTTGGTGCGCCGCCAGGGACTCGAACCCCGAACCCGCGGATTAAGAGTCCGCTGCTCTGCCAGTTGAGCTAGCGGCGCTCGCTGACAACGGGAGAAACCTTAACACGGCCGCGCGAGGAGGTTCCAATCAGTTGCCCCGCTGACCACGACCGGCTCGTCCCGGCGAGCGAAACGGGCATTCCGCCCATAACTTTCGGCGACCGGGATCAAAACTGTGGCTCCCATAGGGCACGATGTCTCCCGGGATTCGAGTGGACCGAGGTGGGGATGGGCAGGAGCACGCGCGACTGGGCGATGATCATCGCTCTGGCGGTCGCCACGCCGCTGGGTGTGGCGGCGTGCGGCGACGACGGAGACAGGAAGCCACAGTTCGCCAGCGGTAACGGCGGCGCGGCGGGAGCGAGCGCGACTCCGACACCACCCGCCGAGCCGATGGACTTCGCGGTAACTCCGGCCGACGGCGCCAAGAAGCAGCCGGTGAGCGTCGAGATCGGCACCAGCGTCAAGGGAGGAACGGTCAGCGACGTCAGCCTGACCGTCGCCGGAGGGGGCGCGGTCAAGGGTGCGATGCGACCCGACGGCTCGGCCTGGGTGCCGGAGGCGCCCCTGAAGTACGCCAAGACCTACACCGCGCAGGTCACCGCCACCTCCCCGTCCGGGCAGACGGAGACCAGGACGACCACCTTCACCACCATGGCCAAGCCGAGGTCGGTGATCGGCTCCGGCCTCTACCTCTTCGACGACAAGACCTACGGCGTCGCCATGCCGGTGGTGGTGGAGTTCTCGCCGGGGATCGCCAAGAAGGACCGGGCCAAGGTGCAGCGGCGGATGTTCGTCGACTCCGACCCACCGCAGCCCGGTGCCTGGCACTGGGTCTCCAACGGCACCCAGGCGTACTACCGGGCCCCGGAGTACTGGGAGCCCGGGACCACGCTGCGGGTACGGATCGGGCTGGAGGGCATCCCGCTGAGCAACGGCCGGTACGGCAACGTCGACCGCAGGGCGACAGCCAAGATCGGTAGTAGGTTCGAGATGAAGGTCGACAACAAGACCAAGAAGATGACCGTCTTCGAGAACGGCAAGCTGGTCCGGACCATCCCGGTGAGCCTCGGCAAGAAGAGCACCCCGTCGTCGAGCGGCACCATGGTGGTGATGGAGAAGAAGGAGAGCACGGTCTTCGACACCCGCGACGACCCGGACCCGGCCAACCGGTACGTGACCGACATCGACTTCGCCCAGCGGCTCACCTGGGGCGGCGAGTACATCCATGCGGCGCCGTGGTCGGTCGGCGACCAGGGGCGACGGAACGTCTCGCACGGCTGCGTCAACGTCTCCACCGCGCACGCCCGGTGGCTCTTCGAGAAGACCAAGACCGGCGACCCGGTGACGATCACCGGCACCGAGCGGAAGCTGGCCTCCGGCAACGGCTGGACCGCATGGAACCTGCCCTGGAAGGAGTATGTCAAGGGCAGCGCCCTGCCGGTTTCCGCCGACCTGGGCAACTGACCGGGGTTGATCATGGACGACACCACAAACATTGCACCACCAAGGGGATGAATCGACCCCGCACGATGGTGTTTTTCGGCACGGCAGGAAACGAAAATTTGCCCACGAACGTCATTGCGAGAGGATGACCGTACGGACCGAGTGGGTACAGCTGTGGAAAACAGCAGTGTGAGGGGATCATGCGACCAGGCCGAGATCAGTTGACCCGTCGTACCTCCGACCGGGGTGTGGCGACGCGGGTCCGACGACCCGTGCCGCTCCGCGCGCTCGCCTCGGTCCTGATCGCCGGCGCCCTGGCGATCACCGGGACCGCCTGCACCGGCAACGGCGACAAGGGCGCCGGGCCGTCGTTCCAGGGCGGCAGCGAGGCCGAGCAGGGGCCGAAGGCCTCCGCCGCGATCACCACCCCGGCCGCGGACGCCCGGGACGTACCCGCCGCCACGGAGATCGTTTTCGCCAGCAAGGACGCCGTCGAGACCACCGTCGAGGTCGAGAACGCGGCCGGTGAGCCGGTCAAGGGCGCGCTCACCGCCGCCGGGAGGTGGCTGCCGGAGAAGGCGCTCGAATACGGTACGACGTACACCGCGACCGTGACCGCGACCGGCGACGACGGCAAGCCGGCGACGACGACCAGCACCTTCACCACCATGGCCAAGCCGAGCAAGCAGATCCGGGTGACCAGCTTCCTCGGCGACGGTCAGACGGTCGGGGTCGGCATGCCGCTGATCGTCAAGTTCAGCCGGGCCGTGCCGGAGGACTACCGGGACGACGTGCAGCGCCGGATGACCGTCCGGTCCACTCCGGCCCAGGAAGGGATCTGGCACTGGGTCAGCCCGACCGAGGTGCGCTACCGCCCGAAGACGTACTGGAAGGCCAACACCGAGATCTTCTACAAGATCCAGACCGGCGGGCTGCCGATGGGCGGTGGCTGGTACGGCCGGGCCGACCTGACCGTCGACATCAAGACCGGACCGGCGGTGGTGATGACCGTCGACAACAAGACCAAGAAGATGACGGTCAAGAAGAACGGCAAGGTCATCAAGACCATCCCGGTCAGCCTCGGCAAGAAGAGCACCCCGTCCTCCAGCGGCACGATGGTGGTCATCGAGAAGCTGAAGGAGACCGTCTTCAACACCATGGACGACCCGAACCCGGCCAACCGCTACATCACCGACATCGAGTACGCCCAGCGGCTCACCTGGGGTGGCGAGTTCATCCACGCCGCGCCCTGGTCGGTCGCCTCGCAGGGGCGTACGAACGTGTCGCACGGCTGCGTCAACATGTCCACCGCCAACGCGAAGTGGCTGTTCAACCAGACCCGGGTCGGCGACCCGATCGTGGTCAAGGGCACCGAACGCAAGCTGCAGAACGGCAACGGCTGGACCGACTGGAACATGAGCTGGGACGAGTACGTCAAGGGCAGCGCGATCCCGGTCGGCGAGACGGCGACCGCGCCGACCACCACCGAGCCGACCGCCGGCACCGCCGCGGGCTGAGCCGGCGGCGAGAGCCTCCTGGCGCGCGACGTCGCCCCCGCTCCCCCGCGGAACCGCCCCGGGGAGGCGGGGGCGTTCCGCTGGAGGGCCACCAGAAAGCGCGAGGGCCACCAGAAGCGCGAAGGCCACCAGAAAGCTTCAGACCCCCTCCGAGGAGGGGGTCTGACTGTGGATCAGAGATCCGCAAGTGGGGTGACTGATGGGATTTGAACCCACGACACCCGGGACCACAACCCGGTGCTCTGCCAACTGAGCTACAGCCACCATGTTCAGTTAGATCACGAACGTCCAGATCACGAACATCCCCGTCACCGGGTCGGCGGACCCGGTGGGGCGACGACCAATGATAGCCACACCTGGCGCCCCGCCGTCGACCGGGTTACACCCTGATCCACGGCAGCGGCGCGACCACTCCGCCGCCGGCCCTCAGAGTTCGGCGGCGATCGCCTTGGCGGTGTCGACGTCCGGCCCGGGCAACGGTACGAAGATCGTCCGCCGGTAGTACTCCAGCTCCCGGATGCTCTCCCGGACGTCGGCCAGGGCGCGGTGGGCCAGCCCCTTCGCCGGTTGGCCGAAGTAGACCCGGGGGTACCAGCGACGGCACAGCTCCTTGATCGACGACACGTCGATCATGCGGTAGTGCAGGTGAGCGTCGAGTCGTGGCATGTCCCGGGCCAGGAAGCCGCGATCGGTGGCGATCGAGTTGCCGCAGAGCGGCGCCGTACGCGGATCCTTGACCAACGAGGTGACGTACTCCAGCACCAGGTCCTCGGCCTCGCGCAGGCTCACCGTCGAGCGGCGCGCCTCCTCGGTCAGACCCGAGCGTTCGTGCATCGCCCGCACGATCTCCGGCATCCCGGCCAGCGCCGCCTCGTCGGCGTGGATCACCACGTCCACACCCTCGCCGAGCACGTTGAGATCACGATCGGTGACCAACGCAGCGACCTCGATCAGGGCATCCTTGCCAAGATCGAGTCCGGTCATCTCACAGTCGACCCAGACGAGAAGATCAGCCACGACGATCAGACTACGCGTAGCTCAGGGACCCGCGCCTCAACGCTGTGGACAGAACGGCCCGCTAGGGTTTTCCCGTGTCAGCCGAACCCCCCGTGCCATCTGCCACCGACGACGATCCCGGCGGGCGCACCGCACGGCAGATCGTCGTCGTGGTGCTGGGCGCCGCGGCGGTGCCGCTGCTCTATCTGCTCAGCAACCCACACAACTTCTACGATCTCAAGATTTACATGAGCGCGATGCGGTGGTGGGCGGACGGAAACCCGCTCTACGACTACGTGCAGGCGGACATGTTGCAGGGCCAGTTGTACTTCACCTACCCGCCCTTCACCGCCCTGCTGTTGCGCCCCTTCGCCGAGCTCAAGATCGGGATCACCGCCGCCGTCTTCACCGTGCTGACCGTACTGGCGCTGCTGGTGACCAGTTGGTGGCTCGTATCGTCGGTCGCCGACCGGCACGGGGTGTCCCGGTGGTTCGCGGCGGGACTGGCCGTGCCGTTCGCCTTCGCCGTGGAGAGCACCCGGGAGACTCTCATCTTCGGCCAGATCAACATGCTGCTCGTGACGCTGGTCCTGGCCGACCTGCTCCTCGCCGTACCCCGGAACTCGCGCTGGGCCGGCGTCGGGATCGGGCTGGCGACGGCGCTCAAGCTCTATCCGGGGATCTTCATCGTCTATCTGCTCGCCACCCGGCGCTGGCGGGCGGCGCTGGTCTCCTCCGCGACGGCGGCCGGCGCGACGCTGCTGGCGGCGGCGATCGCGCCGCGTGAATCGTGGCGGTTCTGGACCCACGAACTCTGGCTGACCGACCGGGTCGGCCGGCCCGACTACACCGGCAACCAGTCGCTCTTCGGGCTGCTCAACCGCTTCACCACCCCGGAGAGGCCGAACCAGGTGCTCTGGCTGGTGCTGGTGGTCGCCGTGGCGGCGTACGGGCTGTGGCGGGCGACCCGAGCCGCCCGGGCCGGTGACGAACTCAGCGGGCTGACCCTGACCGGGCTGGTCGCCGTCCTGGTGAGCCCGATCACCTGGACCCATCACGCGTACTGGTTCATCCCGGCGGTGGTGGTGCTGGTCGACACCGGGCTGCGACCCGCCGATCCGGCCGCCGGGCTGCGAACCGGCGACCCATCCACCGGACTGCGGCCAGCGGATCCCGCCGCCGGCCGGGCCGGCCGTCGCCGCAGGGTGGCGATGCTGGCGCTCGCCGCGCTGGTCACCGCCGCGATCGTGTACGGGGTGGTCTCGTACTACGACTGGGGACGCGCCTACGACCGGACCGACGCCCCGGTGGAGTTCGTGCTGCGCAACATCTATGTGCTCTTCGCGCTGCTGCTGCTCGTCGTGCTGCCGATTCGCCGGCAGTCACCCGATTCGCCGGCAGTCACCTGAGACGGACTCGGACACCGACACTCCGAAACATGAACCAAGTAGCCAGCAGTAGCAAGAAGTTGCACCAAATGGACAGATCTATCTAGTACCCCTCGATGCGGCTAATCTGGGGACAACATCTGAAACGTCCCTTCGGTACACCGATCCCCCGGTGAAGGTGGCCCCCCGTGTCGGCAGCGCGGGGGGCCACCTGCCGTCCATCCCCGAGATCCCCAGCGGGAAGGGCCCGGGCCCGACTGCTCAGGCGGCCCGGGTCAGCGAGGCCTCGGCCTCGGACTGGGTCGTCTGATCTCGCCCGCCCGCCCTGCCGGTTCCTCGTCCTGGGTCGCCGCCCGCTGATGCCCGGGCCCGACGTTGCCACCGTGCCGCCCCGGCGGAACGTCCAACGCCGCCGCCATCGCCGCCGTCCTGGTCGCCGGCTCGTAACCGCTCGGCCGATTCAGGACGGAACGCCCCGCACCCGGCTGCCCGACGTCGTACACCGCCGCTCCCGGGGTCGCCGGACGCAGCGAGATCCGCCGAACCGATCGCGGAGCGACGTTGCCTGCCGGAACCGGTACGGGCCTCGGTGGCGCCGGCATCGGTGGTGCCGGGACCGGCAACGGCGGCGTCGGCGAGGGTGCCGGTACCGGCGCGGGTGGTGGCGCGGGCACCGGTGCGGGTGCGGGAGCGGGAGCGGGAGCACGGGCGGCCGGGTTCATCGGCGGCCAGACCAGGCGCGCGGGCGGCGGCGACTCGGCTCGCATCGCTGTGGACTCCGCTGCGGGCTCGACTCGTACCGCTGTGGACTCCGCTGCGGGCTCGACCCCTACCGCTGTGGACTCCGCTGCCACCGCTGCGGGCTCGGCCCCTACCGTCGCCCCTCTCGCCGGAGTGCCGGCGGTCGGGGTCAACACGTCCGCCAGCGTCGCCGGCCGTCCTGGCGACACCCGCCGGTCCGCCGGCACCAGCCTGCCGGGCGCCGTCCCGGTCGGCACCCCTTGGTCCACCGGTCGATCGGGCAGGCCCCCCGCCTGAGCCGGCAGGTTCACTCGGCGCTCCGGCGCCCCCACCGGACAGGTCGGGGAGTCCTCGATCTCGTCCAGGGCAGCGACGCCGAGCCTGGCCGCGAGCGCCGGCACCTGACTCGGCTCGACGACGAACACCACCTCGCGCGGCCGGACGGGCCGGGCCAGCAACACGACGCCGAAGAGCGCCAGCAGGCCGCCGAGCGCCAGCGAGATCCAGGCGACCGGATCGAGCCAGCCGGGGCGTACCTCGGCACGAAGGTCGGCGACGAAGCCGGCACCCGCGTCCGGACGCATGACGACCAGGCTGAGCCGGGGTGCGCGTACGTCGTCGGCGGTCAGGTCCAGGGTGCCCAGGCCGCTGCGGATCCAGAGTCCCCGCTCGGCAGGGAGCGCGGGTGCGACTGCCGTGGCCTGCTCGTCGGCCTGGTCGACGCGTACCGGCAGGCTGCCCCGGGTCACGCTGACCCGGTCGACCCGGGCATACCGGGAGGTGCCGAGGTAGCTCGCGACCTCGGCCGTGGGCGCGAGACCGAGGAACGCCGGCTCCGCCCCGGTGCGGGCGACGACTCGAAGCCCGGTGCGGCCCTCGGCCAGGAAGGGCGCGTCCCGATCCAGCATCGCGGCCAGGTCGGGCACGACCAGGGCGTGTCCGCCGGTCTCGACCCGGTCCAGCGGGGCGACGAAGGCCCCTTCGCCGCTGCGCTGTTCGGAGAGTGTCCACAGTCCACCGCCGACGAGGAGCACCGGCAGCCCGATCGTGAGCAGGAGTATCCCGGCGATCAGCCGCACGAAGCGCATGTCGTCTCTTTCCCTCCGGTCGCGGTCTCCGCCGACGACGCCGTGCGACCGGCGGCGGGTCGCCGTACCCGCCGTACCATACCGAGCGAAATCACTTCAACACGGATTATCAACCGAAAACGCCGCTGGCCCGCCGGCAGGACTGCCGACGGGCCAGCGAGAGCACCGTTTGGTACGGGAAGAGATCAGGCGGCGGGCGGCGTGGCCTGCCGGCGGGTACGGGCGAACGCCAGCCCGCCCAGGGCAAGACCGGCGAGGCCGGCAACCAGGCCCGCGATCGCCAGCCCCAGCGCGGCCGAGTCCCGGTCGTCCTCGTTCGACGCCGCCGGCTGGTCCTGGGCCACGGCCGGGCTGGAGGTGGCCGGCGTGCCGGCCTCGGCCGCCGGAAGCAGCTTCAGCACCGGGGCGGGGTCGTTCTCCGGCTCGGTGCCGTCAGCGGCCGGCGGCTCGATCCAGCGCGCCGTCTTGCCGTCCGAGTAGTGCTGGAGGACCCGGAAGACCAACTTCTCGACCTTGGGCAGCGGCCCCATCGAGACGGGGAACTCGTGGAACTCTCCGGGCTTGATCCCGGCGTCCGCCGACGCCGTCCAGGTGATCTTGGAGACCACCTCGCCGACCTGGCTGCCGTGCACCTCCACCGGCGGATCCACCTTGCGCTTCTCGATCGCCACCGTCCAACCTGGGACCGGCATGGTGGAGACGGAGGCGAGCGGCGCGTCCTCCGGGAACGCCACCTCCAGCTTGACGGTCGACGCAGTGTCGCTCTCAGTCGGTACCCGGAACGCCACGCGACCGTAACCGCCCTGGGTCGCCTCCCTCGGGTTCACCGTGACGTGCGCGGACGCCGACGATGCCAGCCCGAACACGCCGATCATGGCGGCTCCGAGGACGAGGGCAGCGGCGCGCGCGGCCCGACGGTGATGGATCATGATGTACCTCTCTACTTGATGGGCACGGTGCTGGTCACGGTGGCCTGGTCGATGTCTGACACCCGGACTGTGAAGCTGAGCTGCCAGCTGCCCGCTGTCGGCAGGCTGATCTCGCCGGTGGCGTGGTTGTCGGTGAGCGGCAGCAGGGGGATCTCGATCGGCTCGACACCCTGCTCCGGCAGGGCGGCCGTGGCCCGCCACTCCACCACCGGCAGGGGCTTGTTGTCCGGGGTGTAGGCGTAAAGGTGGATCGTGTTGCTGCCGACCCCGGCCGGGTCCACCTCGACCTGCAAAGAGTAGAGCGAGCTGGTCAGCGTGGTGCTGTAGTAGCCGGCACCGCCAGCGTCACCGTACTCGCCGACGGTCCGGGCCGGCGGGGTCTGCACCAGTACGGCAGAGAGGGCCAGCACGACCGCGGTGATCGCGAGCTCGACCCAGACCGCTCGGCGGATCCGCCCGGCCGAGCTGGCGGCCCCGGAGCGCTCGTCCGCGGCCCCGACCTCGTCCGGCTCGTCCGGCTCAACGGCATGGCCGGACTCAACGACGTCATCGGACTCAGGGGCGTCATCGGACTCAGGGGCGTCGTCCGGCTCGTCCCGCTCGGGGCCGTCCTCCGGCCCGTCTGACTCGTCCGACTCACCGGGCTCGTCCGGCTCGGCAAGGTCGTGCGGCTCGGCAACGTCGTGCGGCTCGTAGTCGACGTAGCCGTCCTCCGGCGTCCCGGCCCCGTCGGCGAAGAGCCGCCGCCGGACCAACTCCCGGGAGTACGCGGCCACCGCGATGACCGCGGCGAAGAGCACGACCTTGGCGATGATCAACCGGCCGTACGTGGTCGACACCAGCGCGGAAGTGGAACCCACCTCGATCAGCGCCTGCACGATTCCCGCGAGCAGCAGCGCGGATACGGCGACGGTCGCCCAGCGGGACCAGACCGGCAGGATCGCGTCGAGTTCCCGGTCGTTCGCGCGGCGGAGCAGGAACCCGCCGAGCATGACCAGCCCACCGAGCCACACCGCCATGCCGGCCAGGTGCGCGCCGTCGACCACGACGGAGACCGCCGGCACCGGCGAGGCGGCCGCGTGCCCGGCGATCGGCCAGGTGAACAGGCCGGCCACCCCGAGCACGGCCAGCAGGATCTGGTCGCCCCGACCGGCCCGGCCGACGATCAGCGGGCGGAGCAGGATCACCGCCGCGGCCAGGATGCCGAGTCGGATCAGGTGGGCCGCGCCGAAGGTACTGCCGAGTACGTCACCGAACGCGCTGCCGCTGACCGCGAACGCCCCGCCACCGGTGGTGTACGGGACCTGTAGCCAGAGCCCGGCGAGGGTGGAGAGCGCGATCAGCCCGATGCCGGTCCAGATCAGCCGGGCCGGGCCGCCCCGGTCGAGCCGTCGGGGCCAGAGCAGGCTGAGCACCATCACGGGACCGATCAGCAGCAGCAGACCGGCGTAGCCGACGTACTTGAAGATCCGCACCGCCGCGCCCACCACGGGGTTCACCTTGTCGGCGTCGCTGGCCGACGGCGGCGTCGACGGGGCACCGACGGAGTAGGTGTACGCGCCGGCCACCGGATGGCTGTCGGCCGAGATCACCCGATAGCTGACCAGGTAGGTGCCGTCAGCTCCGGAGGTGTCGACCGGGATGGTGATCACCGCACCGTTGAACGTCGGGTCGCCCCGGTCCACCCGGGTGCCGTCCGGGCCGAGGACACGAATCTTGTCCGGGACCTCGCGGACGCTCTCGCTGAACGTGAGCACCACCTCGGAGGGCGCGTTCGGCAACACCACGTCCGCGGCCGGGCTGCTGCTCACCAGCACCGCGTGCGCGCTGGCCGGGGCGGCCGGGCCGAGCAGCAGGGCGAGGGCAGCCAGCAGCAGGCCGAGACTGGCGCCGGCGCGGGCCGCCCATCGACGATTCGCAGCAATCATGTCCGTCATCGTGGCCGACCAGACCGGCCGGGCGCGACCTCGGGTCACGGCCGGTCCGCCTCGGTCATATCGACCGGTCCCGAACGGCCGCGACCGGCCAGCGGCCCCGGACGACGGCAGGCCGTCCCGAGCCGACCCGCGACGCGCGGGATGACCTGCCAGTCGTCGGCTGCTCGGCGCGCGAGCCCGGTCCCGTCAGATGCCACGGATCGATAGTCGGCACCGGGCGCGGAAAAGTTCCCGACCAGACGACGCGGTCCAGATTGTGGACCGGCCGACGACGGCGGCGGCTTATGCCCGGTAATGCCCACCTGTCACGACAATCCCCCCTACCGTTGGTGAGCGTGATCTCACCCGGTACGGCGTCCGGAGACCGACGCCACAGCCGAGCCGGAAACCCTTTCACCCACCCAGACGACTAAATGACTGTGACTGAGCGGACCACAGCAAGCACCCCGGCAGCGGGCCGTCGCCGCTGGCGGGCCGCCCGCCCGTGGCTCGGCACGGCTGCCCGGCTGGGTCTCGCCGCCGTGTGGCTGGTCGCCGGGGGGACCAAGGTTGGCGACCTCGCCGCCTCGGGCCGGGCGGTCAGCGCGTACAAGATCTTCCCGTACGACCTCGCGATGGTGATCGGCGCGGCGCTGCCGTTCGTGGAACTCGCCCTCGGGCTGATCCTGCTGGTCGGGCTCGCCACCCGGCTCGCCGCCGGGATCTCCGCGGCGCTCCTGGTGATCTTCATCGCCGGAATCGTCTCGGCCTGGACCCGTGGCCTCTCCATCGACTGCGGCTGCTTCGGCAGCGGTGGTGACCTCGCCGCCGGCCAGGATCCGACATATGGCACGGAGATCCTCCGCGACGTGGGCTTCCTGGTACTGGCCGGCTTCCTGCTGATCTGGCCGCGTACCCCGATCTCGGTGGACGCGGCGTTGGTTCGGGACACCCGCGAGGAGGAGGGCGACGATGAGCGACCGGAACCGTAAGGGGACGAGTGACCGAAATCCCAGGGGGACGAGCGGCCGGAATCGCCAGAGTGCGAGTGACCGGAATCGCAAGGGGCAACGCCGGCCCGCCCGGGTCGTACGGGAGCAGTTGGCCCGGGAGCGGCGCCGCAAGCGCACCCTGTGGACCTCGGTCGGCGCGGTCATCGTGCTGATCATCGCCGGGCTGATCGGCTGGGGCGTCTCGGCCAGCCAGGATGCCGGCGACTTCACCCCGCCGGGCGGGGCCAACCCGGAGGGCACCGGCATCGTGATCGGCTCCGGACCGGTCAACATCGACGTGTACGAGGACTTCATCTGCCCGATCTGCCGCACCTTCGAGCAGCAGGCCGGCGCTACCCTCGACCAGCTCGTCGCCGAGGGCAAGGCACGGGTCACCTACCACCCGGTGGCGTTCCTCGACCGCTTCTCCAGCACCAGGTATTCAACCCGGTCGTCCGCCGCCTCCGGGTGCGCGGCACAGAGCGGCAAGTACCGGGAGTACTCGAGGGCGCTCTTCGACCGGCAGCCGCCGGAGGGCGGCCCCGGGCTCAGTGACGAGCAGCTCGTCGAGGTCGCCACCAGCATCGGGCTGGCCGGGGACAGTTTCCGCAACTGCGTCGAGGAGAATACCTTCGAGAAATGGACCAAGCACGTGACGGACGAGGCCGCCCGGGCCGGAGTGACCGGCACCCCGACCGTGCTGGTCAACGGCACGAAGGTGCAGGCCAGCGCCGAGGCGATCACCGCGGCGGTGGCGGCGGCCGGCAAGTGACCCGCCCCGGAGCCGGCCGCTGCCGGACCGGGCTGCTCCGACAGGTCGCGGCCGCCCTCCTGCTGGCCCTCGTCGGCGTACTCGCCTGCGCCGCGCCGGCTGCCGCGCACGCCGCCGACGCCCCGGACGGCACCAACTACCGCGCCGAGGTCACCGAGGTGACCCCGGCGCTGCCGGGACTCCGGGTACGGGTGGTGGAGGGCGGGGCCCGGCTCGAACTGGTCAACCGGACAGGGCGCACCATCGAGGTGCTGGGCTACGCCGGGGAGCCTTACCTGGAGATCCGCCCCGACGGCGTCTACGAGAACACCGCCTCCCCGGCGACGTACCTGAACCGGACCCTCGCCGGGGACACCGCGGTGCCGGCCGGGGCCGATCCGACCCGGCCGCCGTCCTGGCGACGGGTCGGCACCGAGCCGGTGGTCCGCTGGCACGACCAGCGCAGCCGCTGGCTGGAGGAGGCGCCGCCGCCCGAGGTCGCGGCCAGCCCGGACCGGCCGCACCGGGTCGGCGGCTGGGTGGTGCCGCTGCGCGACGGACTGCGCCCGATGGAGATACGCGGCACGCTGGACTGGCAGCCGCCGCCCGACCCGCTGCCCTGGTGGAGCGTCAGTCTGATCGGCGCACTGGCGGTGGGGGCACTCGGCGTGCTGCCCCGGAACTCCCGACCGGGCCGTCGGGCCACGGTCGCGCTCGGCGTACTCGCGATGGTCGGCGGGGCGGCGGCGCTGGCCTTCGCGCTGGCCCGGGGCGCCGACGCCGGATTCGGCGGCATGCTGCTCGGGCTCGTCACCGGGCAGCTCTGGCCGACCCTGACCGGCGTCGCCGCACTGGCCGCCGGGGCGTACGCGCTGACCCAGCGACCGACCGGCGATTTTGTCCTGGCGCTGGCCGGCACCTGCCTGGCCCTCTTCACCGGGGTGACGAACGCGGCGGTCTTCCTGCACTCGGTGGTCCCGGTGCCCTGGCCGGCGTGGTCGGCCCGGGTCCTGATCGCGGTGGTGATCGCGGTCGGCGGTGGGCTGGCCGCCGCCGGGGTACTGCGACTGCACGCCGCCGGCCGGCCGACCCGCACCGGGCCGACCGGCACCGCCGCGGGCAGCCCGCCGGTCCGCCGCTGGTCGGTGAGCCTGCCGGCCGACGACCCCGACTCCACCGCCGACGAGCGCCCCACCGACGGACCCCCCGTTCGCGAACGCCCCGCCGATGAACCCCCTGCCGACGGACCCCCCGTTCGCGAACGTCCCGCCGACGGACCCCCTGCCGACGGACCCCCCGTTCGCGAACGTCCCGCCGACGGACCCCCTGCCGACGAACCCCCCGTTCGCGAACGTCCCGCCGACGGACCCCCTGCCGACGGACGCCCCGCCGACGAACCGGCGGTCAGCGGTTAGCCTCGACCGGGGTGCCGGCGGCAAGCCGGGCAGGCGGCCCGCCGGAGCGGTGACTCAGCCGTTGGCGGCGAGTTGCCGGACGGCGATCGCCGGGTCGAAGCCGTACGGCAGTTCCAGGCGGTGCCGGGCCAGCAGGTCGGCGTCGGCGAGGATCTCGGCGGTCACCCCGTCCGCGACGATCCGGCCGGTGTCCAGGATCACCGACCGGTCACAGAGTTCCAACGCGTACGGCAGGTCATGGGTGACCATCAGCAGGGTCACCGGAAGCCGGCGCAGGATCCCGGCCAGCTCGCGGCGGGCCGCCGGGTCGAGGTTGGAGGAGGGCTCGTCCAGGACGAGGATCTCCGGGCGCATCGCCAGTACGGTGGCGACCGCCACCCGGCGGCGCTGCCCGAAGGAGAGGTGCTGGGGCGCCCGGTCCCGGTGCTCGACCATCCCAACCGCGGTCAGCGCCTCGGTCACCCGCTCGGCCAGTTCGGCGCCACGCAGGCCGAGGTTCGCCGGGCCGAACGCCACGTCCTCGGCGACGGTGGGCAGGAAGAGCTGGTCGTCGGGGTCCTGGAAGACGATGCCGACCCGGCGGCGGATCTCGGCCAGGGTCTCCCGGTCCCGGTCCACGGTCAGCCCGCCGACGGTCACGGTGCCGGCGCCGCCGGCGAGAATCCCGTTCAGGTGCAGCACCAGGGTGGTCTTGCCGGCGCCGTTCGGGCCGAGCAGGGCGACACGCCCGCCGCGCGGCACGGTCAGGTCGACGCCGCGCAACGCGACCTGCCCGTCGGGATAGCTGAACCGCACGCCGCGAACGTCCAGGGACGGCGGCTCTGCGGCGGCGCCGGGCACGTGCCCGATCACCGAGCACCGCCCGGGAATGTCCTGGCTCCCGCCATCGGGAGGAAGGGGCGGTCCGGGGTGGTGGTGCTCGTTGCCGGCATGGCGTCGACTCCTGTGCGGGCGGAGGAGGGCGTTCGGGTGCACGCCCGAGCCGGAAATCCCCGGCAACCAACCATAGGGAGGGGTCAACCCAGCACGACGGCGGCGGCGGCGATGCCGGTCGCGGCGAGCGGCACCGTCGCCCCGACCAGCCAGTGCCGGGCGGTGGCCGCACCCGTGTCGAGCCAGGCCGCCGGCAGCCGCCCCTGGTAGCCCCGGGAGACCATCGCCAGGTAGACCCGCTCGCCCCGCTCGAAGGCACGCAGGAAGAGCGCCCCCACCCCGGCGGCGAAGCCGCGCAACTGCCACAGGAACCGGGGATCGTCGCCCCGGGAGATCCGGGCGACCCGCATCCGCTGCGCCTCGCCGACCAGTACGTCCAGGTAGCGCAGCATGAAGGTGGCGATCTGGGTGAGGATCTGCGGGCAGCGCAGCCGGTCCAGCCCGAGGATCAGGTCCCGCATGGTGGTGGTACCGGCGAGCAGCAGCGAGGCCAGCACCCCGAGGGTCCCCTTGACCAGGATGTTCCAGCCACCGTAGAGCCCGTCGACGGAGAGTTCCAGCCACAGCCAGCTCACCCGCTCACCGGTGCCGAGGAACGGCAGCACGAACGCGAACACCACGAACGGCAGCTCGATCAGCGACCGGCTGGCCAGCCAGCCCAGCCCGACCCGGGCGACCGCCGCCACCAGCAGCACCAGCAGCAGGTACCCGCCGAAGGCCCAGAACGCCTCTCGGGGGGTGGCGACCACGGCGAGGGTGAAGACCACCATCGCCGTGATCTTGACCTCGGGTGGCAGCCGGTGCACCGCTGACCTTCGGTCCCGGTAGAGCACGTGCGCGTGCCCGGCTCCCATCTCCGGCGCCCCTATTCGGCGCCGTCGGAGCCGGTCCGACCGGCGGGAGTGGCGGTGGACGAGTCACCGTCGCGCGGTGCGGGCGTACCCGAACCGCTCCCGGCGGCGGCCGCAGGACCGCTCCCGGCGGCGGCCGCAGAGCCGGGCGAGGTGCCGGCGGTACGGACCGAACCGGCGGCCTGGGCTGACCAAGCGGCCTGCGCGGGACCCGAAGCCTGCGCGGCATCGGAGGCCGGGCGGCGGCGGGTCAGCCAGAACAGGCCGCCACCGACGGCGAAGGTGATCAGCACGCCGAGCACCCCGGAGAGCCCGGTGGAGAGGAAGGCGTTGTCGACGCCCCGGACCCCGTAGTCGGCGAACGGCGAGTCCGCCAACTCGTGCTCCTCGGCCTGCTGGGCGGGGCAGCTACCGCCGGTGATGTTGTCGTCGGCATCGAAGGTGCAGCCCTCGCGCAGCGACGAGTCCAGTCCGTCGGGATGGGCCGAGGCGAAGTTGCTGACCACTCCGGCGAGGAGGAGCGCGACCAGCAGGCCGCCGAGGACGAACGCGCCGGAGCGCTTCGGGATCCGGGTTCGTCCCGTCGTCATCGGGCACCTCCGGCCACCGGCAGCTGATCGACGACCGGAAGCGGACGCAGCGAGCGCAGCGCGTAGACCAGGTCGGGCCGGACCTTCGCCACGGTGACCACGGTGGTCGCGGTGATCAGGCCCTCGCCGACGCCGATCAGCAGGTGCACGCCGGCCATCGTGCCTGCCAGGCCGCCGAGGCTGCTGCCGACATCGGTGGTCCCGCCGAGCCAGTACTGCGCGACGAAGCCCTGCGAGGCGACCAGCACACTGAACACCGAGGCGACGAACGCGGTGGTGGCCAGCCCGCTCACCGTACGGGGCAGGATCCGCAGCAGGAGCGCGATCAGCAGGTACGCCACCACGACGCCGATCAACGCCATGTTGGTGATGTTGAGGCCCAGCATCGCCACCCCGCCGTCACCGAAGATCAGCGACTGCACGATCAGCACCACCGCCACGCAGAGCGCTCCGACCCAGGGTCCGACCAGCATCGCGGCGAGTGCCCCGCCGAGCAGGTGACCGCTGACCGCGCCGGTGAAGATGGGAAAGTTGAGCATCTGGACGGCGAAGATGAACGCGGCGACCAGCCCGGCCATCGGGGCGAGCCGGTCGTCCAGGTCCCGTCGGCTGCGGAACACGCAGAGCGCGAGCGCCACCAGGGCCAACGCCCCGAATGCCGCCGCCACCGGACCGTTGATGATTCCGTTCGAGATGTGCATTGCCAGGTTGTCCACGCCACCTCCCGGATATGCCGGCGCGGGATCCGTCCCGCCGGCTCAGCCTAGGAGCAGGTAGTCGTTGTTGCCAAACTTTTGCAAGAGCAGTACACCACCCCGCAATCTCCAACCCACCCAGGCGATAGGGTCACCGCATGACCTCGCCGATCCGCCTCGCCCCCGGGGACGCCGCGCCGGACTTCGCGCTGCCCACCGACACCGGCGAGACGCTCTCGCTGAAGGACCTGCGTGGCCGCAAGGTGGTGCTCTACGCCTACCCGAGGGCGATGACGCCGGGCTGCACCAAGCAGGCCTGCGACTTCCGGGACTCGCTCGCCTCCCTCCAGGCCGCCGGCTACGAGGTGGTCGGCATCTCACCGGACTCCCCCGCCGCGCTGGCGAAGTTCCGGGACCGGGACGCCATCACCTTCCCGCTGGTCTCCGACCCGGACAACGAGGTGCTGGTCGCGTACGGGGCGTACGGCGAGAAGCAGTCGTACGGGCGGACGATCACCGGAGTGATCCGGTCGACCTTCGTCATCGACGAGGAAGGTCGGATCGAACGGGCGCTCTACAACGTCAAGGCGACCGGGCACGTCGCCAAGCTCCGCCGGGACCTCGGTCTGGACTAGGTCCGCCTGTCGGCCCAGACGACTGAGTCCGCCTGTCGGTCCAGACGACTGAGTCCATTGGCGGTCTGGACGACCGAGCCTGCTGTCGGTCTAGACTTTGGGCGCGAGCGGGAGTGGTGTAATGGCAGCCACGCAGGATTTAGGTTCCTGTGCCTTCGGGCGTAGGGGTTCGACTCCCCTCTCCCGCACAGTTCTGGCCGACCGGGGCCCCGGCGCCGGCCGCGCCAGCCACCGGCTGCCCGGACGGGTCCGCTCCGGTCGGCGTACCCGGGACGGGCGTCGGCGACGCGGCCGGGCTGGCACTGGTGCCGGGGGTGGGTGAGCCGGGCGGAGTCGGTGCGGCGGTCGCCCGGGCATCCTCGTACAGCCGCACCGTGCTGCGCTGCGTCTGGCGGGGCGTCAGTCGGATTCCGGTGGCGACCGCCTCGTGCCCGTAGGCGTCGGTCACCCGGATCGAGTACGGCCCCGGGCCCATCCCACCGTCGATCACCCAGTAGTTGTCCGAGCCGCGCTTCGCCGCCCGCCAGGCTGCACCGGCCCGCTTCACCGCCACCGACGTGACCGGGTTTCCGTGGTTGCCTATCTGCACGGCGAACCAGTACCGCGACACGCCGCTCTTGAGCCGGAAGGTGAGCGGGCCGGGCAGCGGCGGGTCGACCACCGCCCGGTAGCGCACCGGAACGATGCCTTGGGACAGGTCGGCGATCTTGGCGAATGCCTGCCTGGACAGGTCGATCTTGTCGTTCGGGCAGCCGGCGCAGCGGTCCAGCACCATCACCCGGACGGTGCCCTTCGGGCCGGTCACGTCCAGGAAGCTGCCGCAGGCGGCCGAGCCGGCGTACTGGCCGGAGCCGAGCGCGACGTAGAGCCGGTTGGCGGGTGGACCGGGCAGCGAGCAGTTGCCGCCGGAGCTGCCCCCGTCGTAGTGCGACGCCGTTCCCTTGTAGACGGTCGTACCGACCGGCGGCGCCAGGCGGTCCAGCGGCGGCGGGACGCGGTCCAGCGGCGGTGCCGGACGGTCCAGCGCCGCTGGGACGCGGTCCAGCGGCGGCGCGGCCAGCGCGGCGGCGCAGGCGGCCGGCTCGGAGAACTGCCAGACCAGCACCAGCCCCAGGACGGCGGCGAAGACGGTCGCGAACCCACCGGCCAGCCAACGTCGAAAGGTACGCCGCCGCGAAGGCTTCCGATCCCCATCCCGGCCGTCGCCAGGCTCGGGACCAGCCGTCGGAGCACCGCCGCCCGTACCGTCGGGAAGTTCCGCCTCGATCATCGGGGGCATGGTGCCGTAACCGTCACGCGGTTCGCAAGATCTCCACCGGGTCGCCGACGGTGAGCGTGCCGAGCGCACCGGACGGGTCGGGAGCGGAGACCGGCACCAGGTTCTGGCCGAAGACCAGCTGCCGGTTGATCCGGCGGTACTTCGCCAGGGTGCGCAACGGCTCTCGGCCGCGTACCCCGGTCTCCTGGTCCGTTGTGGTGACCAGGCAGCGGCCGCAGGGCTTGGCCACCCGGAACGTGACCGGACCGATCCGGAGCAGACGGCCGATCCAGTCGTCCTCGGCCCACGGGACGGCGCCGCCGACGACCACGTTGGGGCGGAACCGGGTCATCGGCAGCGGCGCCTCGCCGTCGCCGGAATCGGACAGCGAGGAGTTCAACGCGTCCAGCGACGCGCGGTTGGCCAGCAGCAGCGGGTAGCCGTCGGCGAAGCTGACCCGCTCGGCCGGGTCGGCCAGGTGGGTGTCCGGGATCGGGCGCACCGTCGGGTCGCCGAGCCAGACCAGCCGGACCTTGCGGTCGAGCAGCCGGGAGAGCCAGTCGTCGGCCGCCGACGCCGCCCGCCGGGCCGGCACGTCGGGCATGTTCGAGAAGACGCGTACCGCGACCGGTTCACCACCGGTCGACTCGGCGCCGGTCCACTCGGCGCCGGTCCACTCGGCGCCGGTCCACTCGGCGCCGGTCCACTCGGCGCCGATCGGCTCGGCGCTGATCGGCTCGGCGACCTCCAGCGCCGGACGGCCGGCGGCGCGCAGCACCAAGCCGCCGGGGCGGAGTTCCGGTCGGATGGCCACCAGGCCCGCCACCTGGCGCTGGGTGACGCCTACCCCGTCCTCGTCCACGATCATCCAGCGCCGGTCCCCGGCCAGGCCCCACGGTTCCACCCGGGCGGTGTCGAGTTCGCGCCGGTAACAGCCCTTGACCGGGTACGTGTACAGGGAAACCAACCGCATGGAGTTCACCCTGCCACAGCGGTTCCGGCGACCGGTGAAGTGCTTCCGTCACCAGGCGATGCCGATCCCGTCGCCCGGGTACCAGTGCCGGGCCGGGGTCTCCCGGTAGGCGAGGAACCGGCGGCCGGTCCGCTCGGCATGCTCGGCGAGCACGTTGGTCATCATGACGTTGTCGGTGAGCAACATCGCTCCGGGAGCCAGCTTCGGGGAGACGGCCTGGAACTCCCGGCGCTCGTGCCCGCTGCTGTGGTCGCTGTCGTGCAGGAAGAGGTCGACCGGGCGGTCCAGCGCCGCTATCGAGGCGAGCGAGTCCCCGATCACCAGGTCGACCACGCTGGCCCAGGGCTCGGCCCTGGCCAGGTAGCCGGCCTCCGGATTGATGTCCAGCGAGCTGACCCGCCCCGGCTCGCCGTCGGCCGCGTTGCGCAGCAGGGCCGCGGCGAGTACGCAGGTGCCGAGCCCCTTGTCGACCCCGGTCTCCACCACGTGCCTCGGTCGGGTGGCCCGGACGATCGCGTACCAGCCGATCCGGCGGGCGTACCGGACGCGCCGGTCGGCCAGGCCGCGCCGGTCGGCGGCGGCGGTGGCCCGCTCGATGTGCCGCCGCAGCGGCTCGTCCTGCTCGATCTCGGCGAGGTACGCCCGCACCTGCCGCACCGGCACCGCACAGGGCACGCTGACGAACCAGGCGAGGTGCTCCCGGCTGAGCCTGGTCAGGTCGTAGGTGTAGTTGTGGTGCTCGCGGGAGGTGAACAGCCACCTGACCGAGGCACCGATCACCCGGGCGTCGTGCCGGGCCACCCGCATGAACCGCCTGGGAAACGCCGCGACCGGAGCGAGTTGGGTGCGGGCGAGGGCGCGCCGGAGGTTCGTACCATCCACCCAGAATGTTGTACCAGGTTCCCGATGTCCCATTGCCCGTTGAATGATTTTATGCATAGAGTCTTGCTGTGAATGACAGCGCTGTCATCGCGGCGCCGCCGACGGACCTCCCCGGCGCGCTTCCGGGCGATGTCCAGACTCGGGTGCTCGACCTGTTCCAGGGCATCCGGCTGACGCCGACCCAGCGACGGATCGCGCACAGCCTGGTCCAGCACGCCGCCTCCGCGGCCTACCTCTCCGCGGCCGAGGTCGCCGAGCTGGCCAAGGTCAGCCAGCCCTCGGTGACCCGGTTCGCCATGGCGCTGGGCTACGACGGCTATCCGGCGTTGCGCCGCCGGCTCCGGGAGATCACCGCCGCCGGCCCCGGCCGGCCCGACCCGGGCACGCCCGCCGGCAACGAGATGCAGCGGGCGATCCGCGCCGAGGCCGACAACCTGGATCGGCTCGCCGAGCAGCTCGTCGACCGGGCCGGGGTGACCGCCGCCGGTACGCTGCTGGCCGGCAGCCGCCCGCTGGTCGTACTCGGGCTGCGCGCCGCCGCCCCGCTGGCCGGATACTTCGCGTACTTCGCGGCGAAGGTGCACCCGGACGTACGGGTCCTCGACTCCGGCGGGACGCTGCTGACCGACCGGCTGGAGCAGGCTCGGGCGGCCGGGGCGAGCGCGCTGCTCGGCATCGTGCTGCCCCGTTACCCCCGGGAGTCGCTGGACGCGCTCCGGGACGCCCGCGACGCCGGGATGTCGGTGGTGGTGATCACCGACTCGGCGGTCAGCCCCGCCGCCGAGTACGCCGACATCGTGCTGCCGGCCGCGGTCGGCGCCCAGCTCGTCTTCGACCTGCACACCGCGCCGATGACGCTGTCCATGGTGCTGCTCCAGGCGATCTGCGACGCCGCACCGGCCGACGCCCAGCGCCGGCTGGAGGAGTTCGAGCAGTCCGCCGCCCGCCGCCAGTTGTTCGTCGGATAGCCACCGCCACCGATCCCACCGCAGGATCCCACCGCAGGAGGAGTTGAGATGCCCGAGCCGATCCGCGCCGCGCGCGGCACCACCCGGACCGCCGCCGGGTGGCCGCAGGAGGCGGCGCTGCGGATGCTGATGAACAATCTCGACCCGGAGGTGGCCGAACGCCCCGACGACCTGGTGGTCTACGGCGGGACCGGCCGGGCCGCCCGGGACTGGCCGTCGTACCACGCCCTGGTCCGGACCCTCCGCACGCTCGCCGACGACGAGACCATGCTGGTGCAGTCGGGTCGCCCGGTCGGGGTGCTACGGACCCACGAGTGGGCACCCCGGGTGCTTATCGCCAACTCCAACCTGGTCGGCGACTGGGCCAACTGGCCGGAGTTCCGCCGCCTCGAACGGCTCGGCCTGACCATGTATGGCCAGATGACCGCCGGCTCGTGGATCTACATCGGCACCCAGGGCATCCTCCAGGGCACCTACGAGACCTTCGCCGCCGTCGCCGCCAAGCTCGCCGCCGCCCGCGCCGACGGGCAGCAGTCGAGCGGCGGCTCGCTGGCCGGCACCCTGACCCTGACCGCCGGCTGCGGCGGGATGGGTGGGGCGCAGCCACTCGCGGTGACCATGAACGGCGGCGCCTGCCTGATCGTCGACGTCGACCCGGAACGGCTGGCCCGCCGGGTCGCCACCCGCTACCTCGACACCGTGGCCGGCTCACTGGACGAGGCGGTCGAGCAGGTGCTCGCCGCGAAGCGGGAACGGCGGGCGCTCTCGGCCGGGGTGGTCGGCAACGCCGCCACCGTCTTCCCCGAGCTGCTCCGCCGGGGCGTCGAGATCGACATCGTGACCGACCAGACCAGCGCGCACGACCCACTGTCGTACGTCCCGGAGGGGGTGGAGCTGGCCGACGCCGCCGAGCTGGCCCGGGCGAAGCCGGCCGAGTACACCGAGCGGGCCCGGGCCACCATGGTGAAGCACGTCGCCGCGATGGTCGGCTTCCTCGACGGCGGTGCCGAGGTCTTCGACTACGGAAACTCCATCCGGGGCGAGGCGCGGCTCGGCGGGTACGACCGGGCGTTCGCGTTCCCCGGCTTCGTACCGGCGTACATCCGGCCGCTGTTCAGCGAGGGTAAAGGTCCGTTCCGCTGGGCGGCGCTCAGCGGTGACCCGGCCGACATCGCCGCCACCGACCGGGCGGTGCTGGAACTCTTCCCGGAGAACGAGTCGCTGGCCCGGTGGATCCGGCTCGCCGGCGAGCGGGTCGCCTTCCAGGGCCTGCCGGCCCGGATCTGCTGGCTCGGTCACGGCGAGCGGGACCGGGCCGGGGTCCGGTTCAACGACATGGTCGCCAGCGGCGAGCTGACCGCCCCGGTCGTCATCGGCCGGGACCACCTGGACGCCGGCTCCGTCGCCTCCCCCTACCGGGAGACCGAGGCGATGGCCGACGGCTCCGACGCGATCGCCGACTGGCCGCTGCTGAACGCGCTGGTCAACACCGCCAGCGGCGCCTCCTGGGTGAGCATCCACCACGGCGGCGGGGTCGGCATCGGCCGCTCCATCCACGCCGGTCAGGTCTGCGTCGCCGACGGCACCCCGCTGGCCGGGCAGAAGATCGAGCGGGTGCTGAGCAACGACCCGGCGACCGGGGTGCTCCGGCACGTCGACGCCGGCTATCCGGAGGCGCTCGCCGCCGCCGCCCGCGGCAACCTCCGCATCCCCACGGCCGAAGTGTAAGGAAGGGCCCCTTGTCATCGGATTCTGGTGTAGAAGGCCCCCCTCCTTTCCCGCAGCTCTGGGCGGAGATCGCGCCGATCGGACGCGATCCGGGAACCGGTGGCTATCTCCGGTACGGCTTCACCGAGCCGGTACGGGAGCTGGAGCGGTGGTTCCGGGGCGTCGCCGAGGCCGACGGGGCGCACGCGATCGAGGCGGACGGCAACGGCAACCTGATCGCCTGGTACGGGCCGCCGCCCGAGCGGGGTGACGCCGTACTGCTCGGCAGCCACTTCGACTCCGTCCCGTACGGCGGCGGATACGACGGCCCGCTCGGCATCGTCAGCGCCCTGCTGGCGGTCCGGGCACTCCAACGGGAGGGTCGCCAGTTCCGCCGTCCGGTCGGGGTGGTGGCGTTCGCCGAGGAGGAGGGTTCGCGGTTCGGCGTACCCTGTCTCGGCTCCCGGCTGCTCACCGGGGCGCTCGATCCGGAGCGGGCGGCGGCGCTGACCGACGCCGACGGCGTCACCCTGGCCGAGGCGCTGGGCAGCCGGCCGGCGGGAGCCCGACCGGAGCTGCTGGGCCGGGTCGGCGCCTTCGTCGAGCTGCACATCGAGCAGGGCCGGGCCCTGGTCGACCTCGGCGCACCGGTCGGGGTGGCCAGCGGGATCTGGCCGCACGGCCGCTGGCGGCTGGACTTCACCGGCGAGGCCAACCACGCCGGCACGACCCGGATGACCGACCGGCGTGACCCGATGCTCAGCTACGCCTTCGCCGTGCTCGCCGCGAACAAGGAGGCCCGGCTGCGCGGCGCGCACGCCACGATCGGCCGGGTCGAGGTGGAACCGAACGCCACCAACGCGGTCCCGGCCCGGGTCCGCGGCTGGCTGGACGCCCGGGCCGCCGACGCCGGCACCCTGGAGGCACTGGTCGAGGGGGTACGGGCCAAGGCCGCCGACCGGGCCATCCGGGACGGTACCAGCCTGTCCGTCACCCGGGAGTCGTTCAGCCCACCGGTCGAGTTCGACGGCGGACTGGTCGAGGTGTTCCGCCAGGTGCTGGCCGACGGCGTACCGGTGCTGCCGACCGCCGCCGGGCACGACGCCGGGATCCTGGCCGAACACGTGCCGACCGCGATGCTCTTCGTGCGGAACCCGACCGGGGTGTCGCACTCCCCCGCCGAGGCGGCCACCGACGACGACTGTGTCGAGGGCGTACGCCGGCTGGCCGACCTGCTCGACCACCTGGCCGCCGGATGATCGGCACCGATCCGGCGCGCTACCACGCCGAGTACGCCTGGCTGCCGGACCGTCCGGAGCCCGACGCCGACGTGCTGATCGAGGTGGTCGACGACCGTTTCGGCACGGTCACTGCCGGGGTGCCGGTGCCGCCGCCGGACGCCCGGCGGCTGCCCGGACTGACCCTGCCGGGGCTGGCCAACGCCCACTCGCACGCGTTCCATCGGGCACTGCGCGGGCGCGGCCAGGGCGGCCGGGGCGACTTCTGGGACTGGCGCCGGCAGATGTACGAGGTCGCCGACCGGCTCGACCCGGAGCGGTACCTGGCGCTGGCCCGGGCCACGTATGCCGAGATGGCGCTCGCCGGGATCACCTGCGTCGGCGAGTTCCACTACCTGCATCACGCCCCGGAGGGCGTCCGGTACGCCGATCCGAACGTGATGAAGGCGGCACTGGTCGAGGCCGCCGCCCAGGCCGGGATCCGGCTCACCCTGCTGGACACCTGTTACCTGACCGCCACCGTGGACGGTGCGCCGCTGGCCGGCCCGCAACTGCGGTTCGGTGACGGCGACGCGGCGGGCTGGGCGCGGCGGGCCGGCGCGTTCACCCCGGCCGGCACGCATGCCCTGGTCGGTGCCGCGATCCACTCGGTCCGGGCGGTACCCGCCGACCAGCTCGCCGAGGTGGCCGGCTGGGCCCGCGAGCGCGCCGCACCGCTGCACCTGCACCTGTCGGAGCAGCCGGCCGAGAACGAGGCGTGCCTGGCGTACCACGGGAAGGGCCCGACCGCGCTGCTGGCCGAGGCCGACGTGCTCGGCCCGGCCACCACGGCGGTGCACGCCACGCATCTGACCGAGAGCGACGTCCGGGCGCTCGGGATCAGCGGTACCGGGATCTGCGCCTGCCCGACCACCGAGCGGGACCTGGCCGACGGAGTGGGGCCGATCCGGGAGCTGGCCGACGAGGGCAGCCCGATCGGCCTCGGCAGCGACAGCCACGCCGTGCTCGACCTCTTCGAGGAGGCCCGGGCGGTGGAGCTGAACCTGCGGCTTGCCACCCTGGCCCGGGGGCACTTCACCCCGGTCGAGTTGCTGCGCGCCGCGACCGAGGACGGGCACGCCACGCTGGGCTGGCCGGACGCCGGCCGGCTGGAGCGCGGCGACCGGGCCGACCTGGTCACCATCCGGCTGGACAGCGCCCGGACCGCCGGGGTGCCGCCGGCCGGGGTCTTCTTCGCGGCCGGCGCCGTCGACGTGACCGACGTGCTGGCCGACGGCCGGGCGGTGGTCCGGGAGGGCCGGCACGTCCGGTTCGACGTGCCGGCCGAGCTGGCGGCCGCGATCGCGGCGGTGACCCGATGAACCCGTTGACCGCGGGCGGCGACGCCGCGAGCCCGCTGATCACGAGCGGCGACGCCGCGAACCCGCTGACCGGGATGGTGACCCCGTGAACCTGTTGGTCGACAACATCGGCGAGTTGGTCACCAACACCGGGATCGGCGAGGGCGGGCCGCTCGGCATCCGCCGCAAGGCCGCGCTGCTGGTCGAGGAGGGCGAGGTGGCCTGGATCGGCCCGGCCCGGTACGCCCCGGCAGCCGACCGGCGGATCGACGCCGACGGCGCCGCGGTGCTGCCCGGATTCGTGGACAGCCACGCCCACCTGGTCTTCGCCGGTGACCGGGCCGCCGAGTTCGCCGCCCGGATGGCCGGCGAGCCGTACACCGGGGGCGGCATCCGGACCACCGTCGCCGCCACCCGGGCCGCCGACGACGACCTCCTCCGGGACACCGTCGGGCGGCTGCGCGCCGAGGCGGTCCGGCAGGGCACCACCACGATCGAGATCAAGAGTGGGTACGGCCTCACCGTCGCCGACGAGGCCCGCTCGTTGCGGATCGCCGCCGAGTTCACCGCCGAGACCACGTTCCTCGGTGCCCACGTGGTGCCGCCGGAGTACGCGGACCGGCCGGACGACTACGTCGGACTGGTCTGCGGGCCGATGCTCCGGGCCGCGTTGCCGTACGCGAAGTGGATCGACGTCTTCTGCGAGCGGGGGGCCTTCGACGCCGACCACGCGCGGGCGATCCTCACCGTCGGGCAGGCCGCCGGACTGGGCGTCCGGGTGCACGCCAACCAGCTCGGCCCCGGGCCGGGGATACAGCTCGGGGTGGAGCTGGGCGCGGCAAGTGTCGACCACTGCACCCACCTGTCCGATATCGACGTCGAGATGCTGGCGATGTCGGAGACGGTGGCGACGCTGCTGCCCGGGGCGGAGTTCTCCACCCGGTCGCCGTACCCGGACGGCCGGCGACTGCTCGACGCGGGGGTGACCGTGGCGCTGGCGACGGACTGCAACCCCGGGTCGTCGTACACCTCGTCGATGCCGTTCTGCATCGCGCTCGCGGTCCGGGAGATGGGCATGACCCCGGCGGAGGCGGTCTGGGCGGCCACCGCCGGTGGCGCCCGGGCGCTGCGCCGCGCTGACGCCGGAGTACTCCGGCCGGGCGTACCGGCCGACCTGAGCATCCTCGACGCCCCCTCCTACCTGCACCTGGCCTACCGGCCGGGGGTTCCACTGATCAGCCAGGTCCTGCACAACGGAGTGCCGCAATGTCAACCATGACCCGACCCGTCGTCGTCCAGCCCACCGGTGTCTCCCCGGCCGACGTGCTGGCGGTGGCCCGGGGCGACGCCACCGTCGTCCTTGATCCGTCCACCCTGGACGCCATGGCGGCCAGCCGGGCGATCGTGGACCGGATCGAGCAGACCGGACGCCCGGTCTACGGCGTCTCGACCGGGTTCGGCGCCCTCGCCAACACCTTCGTCGCGCCGCAGCGGCGGGCCGAGTTGCAGCACGCGCTGATCCGCTCGCACGCCGCCGGGGTGGGCGCCCCGATGCCCCGCGAGGTGGTCCGGGCGATGATGCTGCTGCGGATCCGCTCGCTGGCACTCGGCCACTCCGGGGTACGCCCCGAGCTGGCCCGAGGGCTCGCCGACCTGCTCAACGCCGACATCACCCCGTGGGTGCCGGAACACGGCTCGCTCGGCGCCTCCGGCGACCTCGCCCCACTGGCGCACTGCGCGCTGGTGCTGCTCGGCGAGGGCTGGGTGCTCGGCCCGGACGGCGAGCGGCAGGACGCGGCGGCGGCGCTGCGGGCGGCCGGGCTGCGCCCGGTGACGCTCGCCGCCAAGGAGGGGCTGGCGCTGGTCAACGGCACCGACGGGATGCTCGGGATGCTGCTGCTGGCGATCGTCGACGCGCGTCACCTCCTCACTATGGCGGACGTGACGGCGGCGCTCGCCATCGAGGCGATGCTCGGTTCGGATCGGCCGTTCCTGCCGGAGCTGCACGCGATCCGTCCGCATCCGGGGCAGGGGATCTCGGCGGCCAACATCCACCGACTGCTCCAGGGGTCGTCCATCATGGACTCACATCGGGACGACCTGTCCCACGCCGTCCAGGACGCGTACTCGATGCGTTGCGCCCCGCAGGTCGCCGGGGCTGCCCGGGACACCCTCGCCTTCGTCGAGCAGGTCGCCGGCCGGGAACTGCGCTCGGTGGTGGACAACCCGGTGGTGCTGCCGGACGGCAGGGTCGAGTCGACCGGCAACTTCCACGGCGCCCCGCTCGGCTTCGCCGCCGACTACCTGGCCATCGCCGCCGGCGAGGTCGGGGCGATCGCCGAGCGCCGGGTCGACCGGCTGCTCGACGTCACCCGCTCCCGGGACCTGCCGGCGTTCCTCTCCCCCGACGCCGGGGTCAACTCCGGGCTGATGATCGCCCAGTACACCGCCGCCGGCATCGTCGCGGAGAACCGGCGACTCGCCGCACCCGCCTCGGTCGATTCGCTGCCGACCAGCGGCATGCAGGAGGACCACGTCTCGATGGGCTGGGCGGCAACCAAGAAGCTGCGTACGGTGCTGGAGAACCTGACCAGCGTGCTCGCGGTCGAGCTGATCGCCGGGGTACGCGGGTTGCAGTTGCGGGCCCCGCTCGCCCCGTCCCCGGCCGGCCGGGCGGCGGTGGCGGCGCTGCGGGACGTGCTCGGCGAGCCGGGGCCGGACATCTTCCTCGCCCCTGCGATGGAGGCGGCCCGCGCGGTGGTCGCCGGTCCGGAGTTGCGCGCGGCGATCGAGAAAGAGGTCGGACCCCTGGGGTAGACCCTCCGGCATGGGTTACCCGACGACGTTCACGGGCCGGGTCGACATCTCGCCACCGCTCAACCCGGCCGATGTCGACCCGGCGGACGGACCTACGTTCGCTCCGGTCGAGGGCTGAGGCCGACCGCGACGCCGTCCACCGCCACCGCGCCGACCAGCTCCGATGACCCTGTCGCGGGCGTGCCCGGCGCGGTGAACCGGCGCGACCCGGTGGTCGCCGCGGCCGGCACGGTGGTCGCCGCGGCCGGAGCGGTAGCAGCTCCGGCCGGCGCGGTGGGCGCGGCCGGCGCGGTGGGCGTGGCCGGAGTGTTCGATCCGCGTCTGGTCGCCAGCACCGAGCCGCCGAGGATCAGGGTGAACGCGGCGACGACCGGGACGGTGAACGGCTCGTCGAGCACCAGCACCCCCGCCGTGACCGCCACCGCCGGGTTCACGTACGTGAAGACCAGCGCCCGGCTGGCGCCGACCTCGCGGATCAGCGCGGCGAAGACGACGAACGCCACCGCCGTACAGACCACGGCCAACCCGGCGAGGGCGGCCAGGACCCGGCCGGTGGGCAGCGTCGCCGGCCAGGCCAACGCGGCCGGGACGGTGTACACCAGCGCGGCCCCGCCGAGGCAGACGGCGGTCAACGGCAGCACCGGTACGTCGGCCAGTCGCCGCGCCAGGATCATCGGGGCGATCGCGTAGCAGACGGCGACGAGCAGCACCTCGGCGATCGAGCGCAGGTCTCCACCGCGCAGCCCGGGCGCGGCCAGCACCACCACCCCGGCGAGCCCGAGACCCAGACCCGCCAAGCGCGGTCCGCCGAGCCGCTCGACGTCACCGGCGAGCCGCCCGACCAACACGGCGATGATCGGCGAAGCGGCGATCAGCAGACCCGTCATCGAACTGCTGAGCTGCCGTTCGGCGTCGGCCAGCAGCCACCACGGGATCATGATCTCAAGCGCCGCGAAGGCGGCCAGCGGTCGCCAGTGCCGGCGTAGTTTCCCGACTCCCCGCAGGGCCAGCGGCAGCAGCACGACGGCACCGACCGCCGTCCGGACGAAGACCAGCACCGGCACCGGAATGCCGCCCTCGACCGCCACCTTGATCAACAGATATGGGATGCCCCAGATGACACTCATCGAGGCGAACAGCAGCCAACCGCGCTTCGTCACCGTACTCTCCTCAGTGGAATTCCGGATCCCGGTTGCGGGTCCGCTTGAGTTCGAAGAAGCCGTCCGTCCCGGCCACCAGCAGCACACCGTCCCAGAGCCGGCCGGCCGCCGCGCCGCGCGGGATCGGCGTCACCACCGGCCCGAAGAACGCGATCGGCCGGCCGTCCGGCCCGGGTACGTGAACCACCGGCGTGCCGACCTCCTCCCCGACCGGCTCCATCCCGGCCAGGTGGCTACGCCGGAGTTCCTCGTCGTACTCGGTCGAGTCGGCGGCGTCGGCGAGTTCGACCCCGAGGCCGACCTCGGCGAGTGCGGCGACGTACAGGTCCCGCCCGATCGGCACCCGATCGTGATGGTGCCGGGTGCCGAGCGCGGTGTAGAGCGGACCCAGCACCTCCGCGCCGTACTTGCGCTCGGCGGCGATCGCCACCCGGACCGGGCCCCACCCGATCTCGAAGAGGTCCCGGTACCGCTGCGGCAGATCGGTCCGGCCCTCGTTGAGGACAGACAGGCTCATCACGTGGAACCGCACCTCGATCTCCCGCACCTGTTGCACCTCCAGCAGCCAGCGGGAGGTGATCCAGGCCCACGGGCAGATCGGGTCGAACCACATGTCGACGGGGGTCGGCGTCATCGGAGGTTTTCCCTTCGGAGGTTCTTCCACTGCCACCTGTGACGTTAGGTGAGATATTGGCACCATGTAAGCTCCAATTCTCAGCAACTTGATTGGGCCAATCGAGGAGACATGGAACTCCATATCCGGCTGACCGGCCGGGGCGACCTGACGACCCAGATCTACCGGCAGTTGCGGGAGGCCGTGCTCGACGCGCGGCTGCGGCCCGGGGAGCGGCTGCCGCCCACCCGCGAGTTGGCGGAGCGGCTCGGCGTCGCCCGCAACACGGTGGCGACGGCGTACGACCGGCTCACCTCGGAGGGCTTCCTGGTCGGCCGGGTCGGCTCCGGGACGTACGTCGGTGACCGTCGGCTGATCGGCGAGGCGCGCCCCCGGACCGCCCCGGTCGGCCGAGGTGTCCGCCCCCGTCCCGTCTGGGACTCCGTCCCGGAGGTCCCCCGGGCCGGCACCCTGAGGTACGACTTCCGGGTCGGCGCCCCCGACCCGGCGCTGTTCCCCCTGGAGGTCTGGCGCCGGCTCGTCACCCGCCAGCTGCGGGCCGCGACCGTCCGGTGCCCGGCCAACACCGAGCCGGCCGGACACCCCGGGCTGCGCGCGGCGCTCGCCCGACACCTCGGCGTCTCCCGGTCGGTGCGGGCCGGCACCGGCGACGTCCTGGTCACCCAGGGCGCTCAGCAGGCGCTCGACCTGGTCGGTCGGGTACTGATCGAGCCGGGTGACCGGGTGGCGGTGGAGGAACCGGGCTATCCACCGGCACGCCGCCTGTTCCAGACCCACGGCGCCCGGGTGAGCGGGGTGCCGGTCGACGCGGAAGGGCTCGTCGTCGCCGCGCTGCCGGCCGACAGCCGGCTGATCTACGTCACCCCGTCCCACCAGTTCCCGCTCGGCGTACCGATGTCGCTGGCCCGCCGCACCGCCCTGCTGGACTGGGCGGAGCGGCACGGCGCGGTGGTGGTCGAGGACGACTACGACAGCGAGTACCGGTTCGCCGGCCGCCCGCTGGAACCGCTGCAGAGCCTCGACCGACGCGGCCGGGTGATCTACGTCGGGTCGTTCTCCAAGACCCTGCTGCCGATGCTGCGGGTCGGGTTCCTGGTCTCGCCGGCCTCGCTACGACCCGCGCTGCGCACCGCGCGGCAGCTCAGCGACTGGCACGGCGACCTGACCACCCAGGGCGCGCTGGCCGAATTCATCGACGAGGGACTGCTGGCCCGGCACATCCGCCGGACCAGCCGGGAGTACGCCGCGCGCCACCGACGCATCCTCGCCGCGCTGGCCACACACCTCGGCGAGCGGCTCCACCCGGTGCCCTCGGCCGCCGGCCTTCACCTCGCCGCCCGGCTCGCGCCCGGCAGCACCGATGACCTCTGCGCGGTGGCGGCACGGGCCCGCGAGACCGGCGTCGCGGTGGAGAGCCTGGCCAGCTACTGCGGCGAGCGGCCCGGACAGGCCGGCCTGGTCATCGGGTACGGCGGCATCGCGCTGGCCGACATCGACGAGGGGATCCACCGCCTCGCCGCCGCCTTCGGCCCGGAACCGTAGCCGGGGGTGGCCGGTCCGGGGGCGGCGGAACACCGGCCGGCCCCCGCCATTCAGTACCGCTCGGCGTACCGGGTCGGCGGCTCGCCGAACATCTTCCGGAAGTCCCGGGTGAAGTGCGCCTGGTCGGCGTAGCCGAGTTCGGCGGCGAGCACGGCCCAGTCGACCGGTTCACCCCGGCCGAGCCGCTCGGTCACCTCGCGCAGCCGGTAGCGCCGGATCACCCACTTCGGCCCGATGCCGACGTACTCGGCGAACAGCCGTTGCAACCCGCGTACGCCCAGGCCGAGGTCGTCGGCGAGCGCGTCCACCCGGTTGAGGCCCGGACTGTCGGCGATCCTCGCGACGATCGCGGCCACCTCCTCCGCCCGGGGGTCGGGCTCGGGCAGGCGGCGGCGCAGGTAGTCCTCCACCGTCGGCAGGTCGAGCGGATCGGGCAGGGCGCCCGGGAAGACCTCCGCCGCGTCGATCGACCGGTCGGTGATCGTCGAGACGGGCGCGCCCAGGAACGGCCGGAAGCAGCCCGGCCGGAACGCCACCCCGAAGATCCCGTCGACGCCGGCCAGGATCCTGACCTGGTGTCCGCTGCTGACGCCGGTCACGATCCCGCGACCGCCACGGAACGTCAGGTGCACGTTCGGATACGGCACGATCAGCTGGCGGTACGGCTCGGCGTACTCCCAGGAGACGATCCAGTAGCGCTCGACGTACCGGGCGAGGTCGGCCGAGGGGGCCGCGAAGGCGTGTCGCTGGTGTCTGGTCCACGCCCCGCCGAGCTCGCGTACGTCCCTGGTCACGCCCGCCAGATTATGTCGCGTTCGTTCAAGACGGCCGTCCCACCTCGTGATTTGCTTGCCGACATGGCTGATGCACAGTTGGTGGCCCGGGCGGCCACACCGCTCGTCGAGATCATCCGGGACATCACACCCGACCAGCTCGACAACCCCACCCCGTGTGCCGAGTACGACGTTCGAAAGCTGGTCAACCACCTGCTGTTCTGGGGTCCGTCGCTGGAGGGTGCCGGGCGGAAGGAGACCGTACCGCCGCCGGCCGGCAGCGAGGCGGAGCTGGACCTGACCGGCGGCGACTGGGCGGCCGAGCTGACGGCCGGGGTGCAGCGGATCGCCGACACCTGGGCCGAGCCGGGCGCCTGGACCGGCACCACGCACATGGGCGGCCCGACCGAGCTGCCGGCCGCGCTGGTCGGCGGGATGATCGTGACCGAACTGGTGGTGCACGCCTGGGACCTGGCGCGGGCGACCGGCCAGCAGCCGAGGTGGGACGACGAGCTGCTCGGCTACGTGCACGACGAGGTGGTGAAGACCGCCGAGCAGGGCCGGCAGATGGGCGTCTACGGGCCCGAGGTCGAGGTGCCGGCCACCGCGCCGACCCTGGACCGGATCCTCGGCGTCGTCGGCCGCGACCCCGGCTGGAGCCGCTGACCCGGCAACCGGCACCGAACCCGCTGTGCCGGCGGCGCCCAACCCGCTATGCCGGCGGTAGCACCCTGGCGACCACCTTCGCCAACGCCCGCAGCGCCTTGCCCCGGTGGCTGATCGCGTCCTTCTCCTCCGGGGAGAGTTCGGCGTTCGTCCGGTCCTGCCCGTCGGCGAGGAAGATCGGGTCGTAGCCGAAGCCGCCGTCGCCACGGGGCGCCCGCAGCAGCCGTCCGGGCTGACGGCCCTCGATCAGGTGCTCCTTGCCGCCCGGCAGCACCAGGGCCGCCGCGCAGACGAAGGCGGCGCCCCGGTGCTCGTCCGGTACGTCCGCGATCTGCGCCAGCACGAGTTCCAGGTTGGCCCGGTCGTCGCCGTGCCCGCCCGACCAGCGGGCGCTGAACACCCCGGGCATGCCGTTCAGGGCGTCGACCGCCAGCCCCGAGTCGTCGGCGATCGTCGGCAGGTTGCTCCACTTGACACCCTCGCGCGCCTTGAGCAGCGCGTTCTCCCCGAAGGTCAGCCCGGTCTCCGGGACCTCCTGGTACTGCGCGACGTCGGCCAGCCCGACGAGTTGGATGCGCTGCACGCCGAGGGAGTGGTCGAGGATCCGCTGGAGCTCGGTGAGCTTCTTGGCGTTGCGGGTCGCCAGCAGCACCCGGGTCATTCCGCCAGCGCCTTCCGCTGGGCGTCGGTCAACTCGGCACAGCCGAGCACACCGAGGTCGAGCAGCGCGTCGAGCTGCTCGCGGGCGAAGACGCCGGCCTCGCCGGTCCCCTGCACCTCGACGAAGTCCCCGGTACCGGTACAGACCACGTTCATGTCCACCTCGGCCGCCACGTCCTCAAGGTAGTTCAGGTCGAGGCGCGGCTCGCCCTCCACCACGCCGACGCTGACCGCCGCCACCGACCGGTGCATCACCTTCGCCGGCTTGCCGGCCAGCGCCTTCCGCTCGGCCAACCAGTTCACCGCGTCGTGCAGGGCCACGTACGCCCCGGTGATCGCGGCGGTCCGGGTGCCGCCGTCGGCCTGCAACACGTCACAGTCCAGCACGACCGAGTTCTCGCCGAGCGCCTTGAGGTCCATGCAGGCCCGCAGGCTCCGCCCGATCAGCCGGGAGATCTCGTGGGTACGCCCGCCGATCTTCCCTCGTACGCTCTCCCGGTCCGAGCGGGTGGTGGTCGACCGGGGCAGCATCGAGTACTCCGCGGTGACCCAGCCCAGGCCGGAGCCCTTGCGCCAGCGCGGCACCCCCTCGGTGACACTCGCCGTGCAGAGCACCCGGGTATCGCCGAACTCGACGAGGACGGACCCCTCCGGATGGACGCTCCAGCGTCGGGTAAGGGTCACCGGTCGAAGTTGGTCGGGCCGCCGCCCGTCAGGTCGCGCCATCCCCGCAGCCTATGTGCTCGCCCGATCGCGCCGCCCGAGGGTGTCCCGCGGCCGGGCTACACCTCGTACCGGGCGCCGGGCCGGACGATCTCGACCGGGCCGGCGAAGGCGGAGAGCGCCGCCTCGTGGGTCACCGCCTCGCTGCCCCAGGCGGCGACCAGGTGGGTGAGGAGCAGCCGCCCCACCTCCGCCTTCGTGGCGATCTCGCCCGCCTCCCGCCCGGTCAGATGCAGGTCGGGCGGGTTCTCCACCCCGTCCAGATAACTCGCCTCGCAGAGGAACAGGTCGGCGCGGTGGGCCAGTCGGAGCAGCGACTCGCAGGGGGCGGTGTCCGAGGAGTAGCAGAGCGACCGGCCACCGTGCTCCAGCCGTACCCCGTAGGTCTCCACCGGATGGTTGACCCGGTCCACGGTGACCGAGAACGGCCCGATTGGGAAGGTCCCGGGCTGCAGGCCGTAGAAGGTGTAGACGTCGTCGAGCGTCCCCTCGTCCAGGCTGTACGCGTTGGCGAGCCGTTCCGGCGCCCCGCTCGGGGCGTACACCGGCAGCGGCGGATAGGGACCGTCCGGTGCGTACCGCCGCACCACGATGTACGGGACCGCGTCGAGGATGTGGTCGCCGTGCAGGTGGGTCAGGAGAATCGCGTCGAGCGCCTTCAACCCGACGTACCGCTGCAGGGCGGAGAGCGAGCCCGAGCCGAAGTCGAGCAGCAACCGGAAGCCGTCGGCCTCGACCAGATAGGCCGAACAGGCCGACTCGGGCCCCGGGAAACTGCCCGCACAGCCGAGGATCGTCAGTCGCATCAGGTTGCCCCGCCATTACAGATGGTCACGGACAGCCCGCCGACCAACGCGTGAACGATCAATGCCGGATGGTCTGTCACGGTGCGCAGCCTACGCCGCGACACCTGGGCACAAGAAAGATCTGCGGACTGTTGTCGCCAACGTGACAACCGGTCTGGGCGACCCGGCCCGGTAAGGGCCAGACGCCGCAAACGGCCCGAGCGTTACGTTCCGTCACCTTCTGCGGTCATGTCGGCACCCGCCTCCCGCCGGGCCGGAACGGTGCACCCTGCAACCGGCCGGCGGGTCCGCCGTCAGGCCCAGAGCTGACCGTCCAGGGCGTTCTCGGCGTCGGCGAGGGTGCCGCCGTACGCACCGGTCGACAGGTACTTCCAGCCGCCGTCGGCGACCACGAACGCGACGTCGGCCCGCCGGCCGGCCTTGACCGCCTCGTGCGCCACGGCGAGCGCGGCATGCAGGATCGCCCCGGTGGAGAACCCGGCGAAGATCCCCTCCACCTCGACGAGCTGCCGGGTACGCAGCACCGCGTCCCGGGTACCGACCGAGAAGCGCCGGGTCAGCACCTGGGCGTCGTACAGCTCCGGGACGTAGCCCTCGTCGATGTTGCGCAGCCCGTAGACCAGTTCGCCGTACCGGGGCTCGGCGGCGACGATCTCGATCTCGTCGATTTTCTCCCGCAGGTAGCGCCCGGTCCCCATCAGCGTGCCGGTGGTGCCCAGCCCGGCGACGAAGTGCGTGATCGTCGGCAGGTCGTGCAACAGCTCCGGACCGGTGGTCTCATAGTGCGCCCGCGCGTTGCCCTGGTTGCCGTACTGGTAGAGCATCACCCAGTCCGGGTGGTCGGCGGCGATCTGCTTGGCGGTCGCCACCGCCTGGTTCGAGCCGCCGGCGGCCGGCGAGAAGATGATCTCGGCACCGTACATCCGGAGCAGTTGCACCCGCTCCGCCGAGACGTTCTCCGGCATCACACAGACCAGCCGGTACCCCCGGAGCTTCGCCACCATGGCCAGCGAGATCCCGGTGTTTCCGCTGGTCGGTTCGAGGATGGTGTCACCCGGCCGGAGCCGGCCGGCCCGCTCGGCCTCGCGGACCATGAACATCGCCGGCCGGTCCTTGATGCTGCCGGTCGGGTTCCGGTCCTCCAGCTTCGCCCAGAGCCGCACCGGCGGTGCCCCGTCGGGCACCGTCGGCGAGAGGCGGGGCAGCCCCACCAGCGGAGTACCGCCGCACGCGTCGAGCAGGCTCTCGTACCGCGTCATGGCGGCCTCCTCAGCGGGCGGCGGACGGGGCCGGCACCGACCTGCCGTGCCCTGGCGCCGCTGCCGCCGCGCTGTGCCCGACGATCGCGGCTGCCGCCGCGCTGTGCCCGATGATCGCGGCTGCCGCCGCGAAGCCGAACGCGCCGCCGGCCACGGCCGGCAGGATGGTCACGGTGTCCCCGTCGGAGAGCTTGGCGTCCAGCGCACCGAGGAACCGGACGTCCTCGTCGTTGACGTAGACGTTGACGAAGCGGTGCAGCGCGCCCTGCTCGGTGACCAGCCGGCCGCGCAGGCCGGAATACTTGCCGTCCAGGTCGGACAGGAGTTCGTTGAGGGAGTCGCCGGACCCCTCGACGACCTTGGCGCCGCCGGTGTAGCTGCGCAGGATGGTGGGGATGCGAACCTCGATGGCCATGATTGCGTGCTCCTTGGGAAACGACGGACTGGGGAACGGACTACGACAACGGCTGCTGAGTTGTGGAAGTCAGCGGCCGGAACACTCGTAGTCGACCGTCGCCGGGCTCTGCCCGAACATGTACGACTGCACGGCGTTCGGGTCCACCGTGGCGTCGACGACCCGGATCGGCTCCTCGGTCACCACCCCGTCCACGATCCGGAACGAACGGATCTCCTCGGTCTCCGGGTCACGGGTGGAGACGAGCAGATAGTGCGCGCCCGGCTCTCCGGCGAAGGAGATGTCGGTGCGGGACGGGTAGGCCTCGGTCGAGGTGTGCGAGTGGTAGATCACCACCGGCTCCTCGTCGCGATCGTCCATCTCCCGCCAGAGCCGCAACTGCTCCATCGAGTCGAACTCGTAGAACGTCATGGACCGCGCGGCGTTCACCATCGGGATGTGCCGGGTCGGGGTGTCGGTGCCGGCCGGGCCGGCGACCACGCCACACGCCTCGTCGGGGTGGTCCCGACGGGCGTGCGCGACGATCGCGTCGACTATCGACCGGTCGATACTCAGCACGCGCCCAGCCTACCGCCTCTCGGGCCGACCCGGAGCGGTCGGTCTCGGCCGGCGGGAGTGGCCGACCTCACCCGTCCCGCCTGGCCGGCGGCGCCAGCCCGCACAGAAGCGCCCAAACCAGACGTCTGCGGTGAAGTCGCCCGCAGAACATTGCGGTGAGCGCCGTCGGTCCCGGCGGCACGCCGGTGTCGGCCGCGGGAGCCGCCGCCCGGCGGGGAGGAGCCGCCCGGCGGGGAAGACCGGTCGGGCGGGGAAGACCGGTCGGGCGGGGAAGACCGGTCGGGCGGTCAGTGTGCGAGCCTGCCCTCGACCAGCGCGCGGAGCAACGACTCCTGGAGATAGCCCAGATAGGCGTAGATGGAGAGCTGGAAGACCCGGGTCGAGGTGGGGTCGTGCAGCACCGCGTCGTCCAGCTCGTCGCCGAGGTCGGTGTCGGCGGAGATCTCCAGGCGTACGCCCATGGCCAGCCGGGCGTCGTTGAGGGCACGCAGCCACGCCTCCGCCGCCTCCGCGTCGAGCCGTACCTCGCCACCGGTCACCGGGGGCAGCGCCGCGAGTACCGCGCCCGCCTGATCGATCTTGCCCGTCTTCAGATCGCCCTCGGTGTACCGCCGGAGGTCGGCCGAATCACCCGGACTGTCCGGATAGGTGTCCGGGAACAGTCGCCCGACGACCGGGTCGGAGTGGTCGAAGCCGTCGGTGAGCAGGCCGACCACCTCGGAGGCGACCTTGCGGAGCACCCGCACCTCGTCGGCGGCGAAGGTGGCGACGCAGTGCTCGCCCTGTCGACGGAACGTACTCACGCCTGGTCCACCGTCGCCCACAGCCCGTACGCGTGCAGTTGGGACGCGTCGTGCTCCATCCGCTCGCGGGCGCCGCTGGAGACCACCGCCTTGCCCTTGTGGTGCACGTCGAGCATCAGCTTCTCGGCCTTCTCGTGACTGTAACCGAAGAGTTTTTGAAACACCCAGGTCACGTATGTCATCAGGTTGACCGGGTCGTCCCAGACGATCGTCACCCATGCCCGGTCGGCGACCGGCACCTCTTCGGTGTCCGGCGCGTCGACCGGTGCAACCTGTGGAGCCGCCATGCCCCCCATCGTGCCACCGCCGGAGGCGTTGCGAGGAACCGGAACGCCGCCGGGGTGCGAACCGGGCCCCTTCAGGCGAGCAGACGGCCGTGCCGGACCGCCTCGGCCAGCACGTCGGCCAGCGAGGCGGCGACCGCCTCGAACCGCCGGGACACTTCGCGGCACAGCTCCACCTCGGTCTCCCGCAGTGTCCGGCCCAGCCAGGACCGGGCCTGGCTCGGATCCGCCCGGAACGGGTTGCGCCAGTACTGGTAGCAGCCGCCGGAGAGGCCGACCCCGAGCGGCGGCAGGATCGCCCCGCCGGTACCGCAGGGATAGCCGGCGAGCGCGCCGACCGCGCCCAGCCCGTGCACCGTCTCGACCTCGCCGGTCTCCCGGATCAGCAGGACCCGGTCGAAGTCCCGGGCGGAGCGGTCGGCGGCGAGTCCCCAGCCGACCGCGGCGGCGGCGCGCAGCCGTACGCCCTCGTCCGGCACCTCGCCGAAGACCAGGGCGAGCGACTCGACCAGCATCTTGTCCACGCCCGCGTCGCAGGCCGCCACCACCTCCAGCGACAGCGCCTCGACCTCCCGGTCGAGCAGTCCGGGCAGCCCCGGTACGCCGGCGCTGCCGACGACCCCCCGCACGCAGCGCAGGTGGATGGCGGCGATCTCCAGCGCGATGTCCTTGCGGAGCTGGTGGGCCAGGCCCCGGGAGCGCCGCTCCAGCCGGTCGGCCCAGCCGGAGGTCCGGGCGGCCGGCGCGACCGGAACCGTCCGGGTTGCCCCGGGCGCGACCGGCGAGACGAGGCTGGCCCGGCGAAGCCCTTCGGCAGCGGCCCAGTCGATCAGGGCCCGGCGCAGGTAGGCGGTGTCGGCCGCGGCCGGGTCGAGGTCGATCCAGTCCACCCCGCCGAGCGCGGGCACCGCGGCGACCAGGCCGGCCCGGCGCGCCTCCAGCCAGCCTGCCGGCGACCCGTCGGGCGCCGGTCCCTCGCCGTCGTGGCCGGGTCCGACGAAACCGGTGGCGGTGGGCGCGGCGAACCCGGCGGGGGTGCCCGGACCGCCGGGCCAGCCGGCCTCGGCGCCCGGACACGCGGGTGGGCCGGCGCCGGCGCCCGGCATGCCGACCAGGAAGACGGCGGCCTCCTCCGCCACCTCGGCGAGCAGGTCCAGTTCGGCGGCGGCGACCGGCTGGTCGTCCGGGAGTACATAGAGCAGCGCGCCGCCCCGTCGCACGGCGTCGCGGACCACCCGGACGCCGGCCACGCCGAGCGTGCCGGTGTCCGGCGCGTCGACCAGGGCGAAGTGCCGCAGCAGCGGGGCGGGCACGGTCAGCTCGACCCGGCGCGGCGGGCGGGCCAGGGCCGGACCGGCACCGACCGGCTCCGGCCGGTACTCCCGGGAGGAGCGCAGCCCGGGCACGTAGGCGGCGCCGCCGACGGAGGGCGCGTAGTCGACCACCAGGAAGCTGCCCGCCGGCACCCGCAGTGGCGGCGCGGCCGCGCCGAGCAGTCCGGCGAGTACGGCCCGGCGGTTCCCTGCGGACGGCCCGATCGTGATCACGGCGAGCGGTTCGTCGGGTGGCGGCTCGACCAGTGCGGGTCCGTCGCCCGCCCTACGACGGGTTGTCCGGGCACCGGGCGTTCCCGGCGGCCCGGGGACGGGAAGCGACCGGAACTCCATCGCTGTCTGCACCTCCAACCTGGCCGGAACGCTCCGGTCGGGGCCGCTGCCGTTGGCAAGACCCGACCGGTGGCGCTGGCCGGGTCCGCCGAATATCGGAACGCTACGTGTCGATGCCCACACGCTACGAGCACCAACGATACTCATGGATGCCCGACAAGCTACTCAAATTCATTCAGTCACCAGGCGCGCGCGGATGGCACCCGGTCTATATGCTGCCCCGATGGGGCGGTGGAGCTTCGTTGGTCGAACGGATGAACTCAGCCGGTTGGTGAGCGCCGCCACCAGCCCGGGAAGTCGAGGAATATTCTTCAGCGGCACCGCCGGAGTCGGCAAGAGCCGCCTGCTCAGCGAGGCGCTCGCGGCGCTGCCGGCGCACGGCTGCGCCGTCTGGTCCGCCTCCGCCAACATCGCCACCGCCGGGATACCGTTCGGCGGGCTCGCCCAGGTCCTCCCGGCCGACCAGCCCGCCGGCCTCTCCCCGGCCGGCATCATGCGCTGGGCCGTCGATGCCCTGCACCAGCAGGCGGCGGGCCGGCGGATCGTGATCGGCATCGACGACGCGCACCTGCTCGACCCCTCCTCGGCCGCCCTGGTCTACCTGATCGCGCGCTCCGACAACGCGACGGTGCTCGGCACGCTGCGCAGTGGCGAGGCGGTACCGCTGCCGATCCGCGCACTCTGGACGGACGACCTGGTCGACCACGCCGAACTGGCGCCGCTCCCGCCGGGCGACAGCAACGACCTGCTCACCGCGATGCTCGGCGACCCGATGGACGCACCGTCGGCGGACCGGCTGTACCGGCTCTCCGCCGGCAACGCCCTGATGCTCCGCGAGCTGGTCATCGCGGCGCACGCCAGCGAGGAACTCACCCGGACGTACGGCGTCTGGCGGTGGACCGGCCGCAGTCAGCTCCCGCCCAGCCTCGACGAGCTGATCGACGTCCGGATCGGACAGCTCGACCCGGGCGTACGCGCGGTGGTCGAGCTGGTCGCCATGGGTGAGCCGATCGGACTGACCCTGCTGCACCGGGCGACCGACAGCTCCAGCGTGGAGACCGCCGAGGAGCGGGGCCTGATCCGGGTCGACGTGCACGACCGCCGCTCGGACGTGCGGCTCGCCCACCCGCTCTACGGCGAGGTGGTCCGGCGCCGCTGCCCGGTCACCCGGGCCCGCCGGCTCAACGCCCACCTTGCCGACCTGGTCGAGCGGGCCGGCACCCGGCGCCGCGACGATCTGCTCCGGGTGGCGGTCTGGCGGCTCGACTCCGGCACCGCGCAGGACCCGACGCTACTGCTGCGCGCCGGTGGGCAGGCGTTCAGCCAGTTCGACGTACCGCTCGCCGCCCGGCTGGCCCGGGCCGCGCTGGAGGCCGGCGGCGGCTACCAGGCCGCCGAACTGCTCGCCACCATCCTGATGTTCAGCGACCAGGCCGAGGAGGCGATCCGGGTGCTCGACTCGGTCGCCGACCAGATCTCCTCGGACGAGCGGCGCAGCCGATGGCTGACCGTACGCGGCATGGTCTCGTACTGGGGGCTCGACCGGGAGTCCACGGTGGTCCAGATCGCGGCGGACGCGGCCCGGCTGACCGACCCGGCGGACCGGGCCCGGGTGGTCGCCTTCGAGGCGATCATGCGACTGCACCGGGTGGAGTGTGCCGAGGCGCTGCGGCTGAGCCGCTGGGTGCTCGACCGGCCGGCCGCCACGGTGGCCGCCCGTGGCCTGGCCCGGTGCACCATCGCGCACCTACAGGCGGCCCGGGGCGAGCTGACGCTCAGCGGCCGGGCCATCGACGGGGTGGCCGCCGAGGCCGCGCAGTGGCGGGCCGAGATGCCCTACCTGCAACTCGCGCTGGAGCTGGCCCGGGGCACCCGGCTGGCGCTCGCCGGCGACCTGGCCGGGATCGACGCGATCGTCGCCGCCGAGTTCGCCGACCTGGCCGACGCCGGCGACTTCCGGCTCGGCTCCGGCTACCTCTCGATCCTCCGTGCCCAGGCCGCCCGGCTGCGCGGCCAGACCGGCGAGGCGCTGCGGACCAGCCTCGGCGCCTGTGCCGTCCTCGCCACCAGCCGGGTCTTCGCCGGGCTGGCGCACGCCGAGCGTGCCCAGGCGGCGGCGATGCGCGGCGACGTCGAGTCGGCGGTCGAGGCGATGGCGGAGTCGGACCGGTCGCAGACCGCCGGGATGGCCGTGCTCTACCCCTGGCTGGAGCAGGCCCGGGCCACCGTGCAGGCCGCCACCGGCGAACTCGCCACCGCGGTCGGCACGCTGCGCGATCTGGTCCACCGGCTCCAGACGGACGGTTTCGCCGGGCACGAGGTGCTGGCCCTGCACGATCTGGTCCGGTTCGGCCGGGCCGACATCGAGGTCGGCGAGCCGACCGTGACCGGCCGGCGGCGGACCGTGGCACAGCGGCTGACGGAGCTGAGCGAGAGCGTCGACGGTCCGCTGCCGTCGCTGATGGCCCGGCACGCCCGGGCCGAGTACGGCCACTCCGGCGATCAGCTGCTCGCCGTCGCGGAGGGCTTCGCCGAACTCGACCTCAATGTCTTCGCGGCCGAGGCGACCAGCCGGGCGGTGATCCGGCTGCGGGCGGCCCGGTCGAACCGGTCACACGAGGCGAACCTGCGGCTCGCCGGGCTGCTGCGGCGCTGCGACGTGCTGCGTACGCCCGCACTGTCGCTGCGGCAGCCGGCGCTGACCGAGCGGGAGCGGCAGATCGCCCGGCTGGCCGCCCGGGGGCTGGCCAGCCGGAACATCGCGGAGCAGCTCTACATCTCCACCCGCACGGTGGAGAACCACCTCCAGCGGGTCTACAACAAGCTCGGCGTGGCCGGCCGTGGTGAGCTGCGGCCCGCGCTGAAGGCGATACCGGAGCAGGACGGCGACCCGGACCACTGAGCCGGAGGCGGTCCGGACCACTGAGCCGGAGGCAAGGAAGGGCCCCCGAATATCGTGTTCTGTCGTAGCGGGGGTCCTTCCTTGCCTCCGGGGCGCGGCACGGCACGCTTAGGCTGGCCTGGTGCACAGTTCCCGCCCCGCGCTGCTCACCGACCACTACGAGCTGACCATGGTCAGCGCCGCCCTCCGGGACGGCACCGCCGACCGGCACTGTGTCTTCGAGGTCTTCGCCCGCCGGCTGCCGGCCGGCCGCCGCTACGGGGTGGTCGCCGGCACCACCCGGCTGGTCGAGCTGCTGGCGGACTTCCGGTTCGACGAGGCGGACGTCACCTTCCTCCGGGAGACCGGGGTGGTCGACGAGTCGACCGCCGAGTGGCTGTCCGGTTACCGGTTCGGCGGCGACATCGACGGCTACGCCGAGGGTGAGCTCTACTTTCCCGGCTCCCCGATCCTGACCGTCTCCGGCACCTTCGCCGAGTGCGTACTGCTGGAGACGCTGACGCTGTCGGTGCTCAATCACGACTCGGCGATCGCGGCCGCGGCGGCCCGGATGGTGACCGCCGCGCGCGGCCGTACGCTGATCGAGATGGGTGCCCGGCGGGCCAACGAGGAGGCGGCGGTGGCCGCCGCCCGGGCCAGCTATCTGGCCGGGTTCGGCTACACGTCGAACCTGGCCGCCGGGAAGCGCTACCGGATACCGACGGCCGGCACCGCCGCGCACGCGTTCACGCTGCTGCACGACGACGAGCCGACCGCGTTCGCCTCCCAGGTCGCGACGCAGGGCAAGAGCACGACGCTGCTGGTCGACACCTACGACATCGCCCAGGGCATCCGGAACGCGATCGCGGTCGCCGGGCCCGACCTGCGGGCGATCCGGATCGACTCCGGTGACCTCGCGGTGCTGGCTCAGCACTCGCGGGAACTCCTGGACTCGCTCGGCGCCACCGAAACCAAGATCATTGTCTCCGGCGACCTCGACGAGTACGCCATCGCCGCGCTCGCCGCCGAGCCGGTCGACATGTACGGCGCCGGCACCGCCGTGGTGACCGGCTCCGGCGCCCCGACCGCCGGGCTGGTCTACAAGCTGGTCGAGGTGGACGGCCGGTCCGTGGTCAAGCGCTCCGAGCACAAGGCGACCGTCGGCGGGCGCAAGGTGGCCGTGCGGCGGCACAAGCCCAGCGGTACGGCGACCGAGGAGGTCGTGGTGTCGCAGGGTGTCCCCGAGCCGCAGCCCGGCGACCGGGCCCTGCAGCGGCGGTACGTCGCGAACGGCGAGCCGCAGCCGCTGCCGAGCCTGACCGAGTCGCGGGAGCACCTGCGGCAGTGCCTGATCTCCATTCCCTGGGAGGGACTCAAGCTCTCGGCGGGTGACCCGACCATCCCGGTCACCGTCGTCCCCGCCGACCGACCGGAAGGGGAACGATGAGTCAAGCATTGATCATTGTCGACGTACAGAACGACTTCTGCGAGGGAGGATCCCTCGGCGTGACCGGCGGCGCCGCGGTCGCGGCCGGAATCTCCCGGCTGCTCGCCGCCGAACCGGACCGCTGGGAACATGTGGTGGCGACCAAGGACCACCACGTGGATCCGGGCGGGCACTTCGGCGACCCGCCCGACTACGCCACCTCCTGGCCCCAGCACTGCGTGGTCGGCACCGACGGTGCGCGGTTCCATCCGGACCTGGCCACCGACCGGGTCGAGGCGGTGTTCCACAAGGGCGAGTTCGCGGCGGCGTACTCCGGGTTCGAGGGGACCACCGAGGGTGCCGAGGGGACCGAAGGGCTGGCCGACTGGCTCCGACGGCGCTCGGTCGACCGCGTCGAGGTGGTCGGGATCGCCACCGACCACTGCGTCCGGGCCACCGCGCTGGACGCGGCCCGGGAGGGCTTCGCCACCACGGTGCTGCTCGACCTGACCGCCGGGGTCGACCCGGGGACGACCGACGCCGCGCTGGCCATGCTCCGCGAGGCCGGCGTGACCCTGCGCGGCACGCCGGTGCTCGGCTGAGCCGCCGCAAGCCCCGATCCGCGGACAGATGCTCGCGGCCGGTACCGGGCGGAGGAGTCCGCCGGTACCGGCCGCGAGATCGAACGGGTGCGGGCTACCGCCGGTCGATGTTACTGGCGGTGTCCTCGGTGTAGCTGGCGCCGTGGTCGGACTCGCTGGTCAGTGGCTTGGCGCCGCCCTCGGGTGGGCCGGCCAGCGACTGCCCGCCAGCGGCCAGCTCCGGGAACTTCGCGTCGAAGGCCGGCCGCTCGGAGCGGATCCGGGGCATCCGGTCGAAGTTGCGCAGCGGCGGCGGGCAACTGGTCGCCCACTCCAGCGAGTTGCCGTGGCCCCACGGGTCGTTGACCTCCACCACCGGACCCGCCTTGTAGGACTTCCAGACGTTGTAGAGGAACGGCAGGGTCGAGATGCCGGTGATGAACGAACCGATCGTGGAGACCATGTTCAGCGTGGTGAAGCCGTCCAGCACCTGGTAGTCGGCGTACCGCCGGGGCATGCCCTCGTTGCCGAGCCAGTGCTGCACCAGGAACGTCATGTGGAAGCCGATGAAGGTCAGCCAGAAGTGCACCTTGCCGAGGCGCTCGTCCAGCATCCGGCCGAACATCTTCGGGAACCAGAAGTAGACGCCGGCGTACACGGCGAAGACGATGGTGCCGAAGAGCACGTAGTGGAAGTGCGCCACCACGAAGTACGAGTCCGAGACGTGGACGTTGAGCGGCGGGCTGGCCAGCAGTACGCCGGTGAGGCCGCCGAAGAGGAAGGTGACCAGGAAGCCGATCGACCAGAGCATCGGGGTCTCGAAGCTGATCTGGCCCCGCCACATCGTGCCGATCCAGTTGAAGAACTTCATGCCGGTCGGCACCGCGATCAGGAAGCTCAGGAACGAGAAGAACGGCAGCAGCACCTGGCCGGTGGCGAACATGTGGTGCGCCCAGACGCTCATCGACAGCGCGGCGATCGCGATGGTCGCGCCGACCAGGCCCTTGTAGCCGAAGACCGGCTTGCGGGAGAAGACCGGGATGATCTCGGTGATGATGCCGAAGAACGGCAGCGCCACGATGTAGACCTCGGGGTGCCCGAAGAACCAGAAGAGGTGCTGCCAGAGCATCGGGCCGCCGGTCTCGGCGTCGAAGACGTGCGCGCCGAGCAGCCGGTCCGTGGCGAGCGCGAGCAGGGCCGCCGCCAGCAGCGGGAAGACCATGATCACCAGAAGGCTGGTGACCAGGATGTTCCAGGTGAAGACCGGCATCCGGAACATCGTCATGCCGGGCGCCCGCAGCGTCAGGACCGTGGTGATCATGTTGACGGCGCCGAGGATCGTACCCAGACCGGAGATGACCAGTCCGAAGATCCACATGTTCGCGCCGATCCCGGGCGAGTGCTCGGCGTTGCTCAGCGGGGTGTAGCCGAACCAGCCGAAGTCGGCCGCGCCGGTGGGGGTCATGAAGCCGGCCACCGCCAGCGTCCCGCCGAACAGGTATAGCCAGTACGCGAAGCTGTTCAGCCGGGGGAACGACACGTCCGGCGCGCCGATCTGGATCGGCACCACGTAGTTCGCGAACGCGAAGACGATCGGCGTCGCGAAGAACAGCAGCATGATCGTGCCGTGCATGGTGAAGAGCTGGTTGTACTGCTCCGGCGACAGGAACTGAAGTCCCGGCTGGCCCAGCTCGGCGCGCATCAGCAGCGCCATCAGGCCACCGATCATGAAGAACGCGAACGCGGTGACCATGTACATGATCCCGATCTGCTTCGCGTCCGTCGTACGCAGCAGCCGCGTGAGTGCCGAGCCCTTGACCGGCTGGCGGACCGGCCATGGCCGGGTCACGATCGGCTTGGGTGCGACGGTGGTCACGAGTGGCCTCCGGTTCTCGTTAGTCCCACTCGGCACGCGCTGTGGATCTGCGAGCCGTACCTCGCAGGCAGAATAGTCCCCGGCAGCGGCGGGTCCCTCCTCGGGTACGCCCCGACCCGCCGACACCGCCCCGGCGGGCCGCTCGGACCGCCGGCCGGACACCGTCAGGTGCCCGGACAGCCGGCCAGAAACCTCAGGTGCCCGGACACCGTCACGCCGGGTCGACGAGGAGCCGGTAGTGCTCCTGGAAGATGCGGTTGCCCCGGATCCGCAGCAGCGGGTCGCGCAGCGGCGGGGGTACGTCCCGGGTCCGGTTCCGGTCCCGGGTCCGGTCCAGCACCCACTTGATCCGGGGCCGGCGCCGGTACTCGTAGCTCTCCAGCGCCTCGCGGACGGTCGCCGACCGGTCCAGCGAACGGGCCAGCACCAGCGCGTCCTCGCACGCCATCGCGGCACCCTGGGCCAGCGTCGGCGCCGTGGCGTGTGCGGCGTCGCCGACCAGCACCACCCGGCCCCGGGACCACGCGCCCAACTCCACCTCGTCGGTCCGGGTCACCCACACCCGGTCCAGCGCGCCCAGGATGGCCGGTACCGGGTCGCCGTACCCACCGAACAGCTCACGTACCCGGGCCAGCGGGTCCGTCGGTGTCGCGGTGCCGACCTCGTCGGCGTAGCAGTGCAGCCGGTCGGCGCCCATCGGCACAGCGACGAAGGCGGCCCGCTCGCCGAGCAGCCCGGTCCAGTCGGCCAGCGGCGGACCGCCGCGGACGACGCCGTGGTACACGATGTGCCCCGCCGGCCGGGCCAGGCCGCCGAGCGCGGCCAGCGCGCGGACCGACGAACGGCGTCCGTCCGCGCCGACCACCAGGTCGTACTCGGCCTGGCTGCCGTCGCCGAAGGTGACCGTGACGGCGTCCGGGTGCAGATCCAGGGCGCGCACCTCGGTGTCGTACCGCACCTCGCCGCCGGCCCCGCTCAGCAGTACCCGGTGCAGGTCGGACCGGGGCAGTGCCCGGCACTCGCCGACCCCCGACCAGAGCTTGTCGAGGTCGACCTCGCACAGTTCCCGGCCCTGCGCGTCCAGAAACCGCTGGTAGCGGATGACCTGGCCGAACGGTCGCACCGGGTCGTCGAGCCCGATCTCCCGCAGCGCCCGCTCCGCGTTGCCGGGCAGGTAGAGGCCGAACTCGGGGCCGTCGGCTCGCGCCGACCTCTCGATGATCTCAGGCCGGAACCCGGCGAGCCGGAGGGTACGCGCGACCGCCAGGCCGGCGATCCCCGCGCCGACGACGAGAACACGCAGGTGGGGAGCGACCATCTGGTGACGCCTCCGGAGGGATCGGCACGCGTTGAAGGCAAGACACTACTCCGCGCTATCACTCCAACGGAAGATCCGATCGGGTCTGCCCAGGTCACAACCGGTCAGCGCCTCACCTCTGCACCCGGGCGCCCGCTCCCCGGACGAGCGCCTCGACCTCCTTCAGGCTCGCCATCGAGGTGTCGCCGGGGGTGGTCATCGCCAACGCGCCGTGCGCCGCGCCGTACTCCACCGCGCTGGCCAGGTCGCCGCCGGTGAGCAGCCGGTAGATCAGCCCGGAGGCGAAACTGTCGCCGCCGCCGACCCGGTCGAGGATCTCCAGGTTCGACCGGTGGGTCGCCTGCACGAAACCGCTGCCGGCGGACCAGGCGATCGCTCCCCAGTCGTTGACGGTCGCGCTGCGTACGGTGCGCAGCGTCGTCGCCACCACCCGGAAGTTGTCGTACTCCCTGGTGACCGCCTCGATCATTCGCTGGAAGTTCGCCACCTCCAGCTCGGCGAGGGACTCGTCGGTGTCGGGCACCTCGAAGCCGAGCGAGGCGGTGAAGTCCTCCTCGTTGCCGATCATCACGTCGACGTACCGGGCGAGTCGCCGGTTGACCTCCCGGGCCCGGGCCTGGCCGCCGACCGCCTTCCAGAGGCTGGGCCGGTAGTTGAGGTCGTACGAGATCAGGGTGCCGTGCCGGCGGGCGGCGGCCATCGCGGCCTCGATGGTCTCCGGGGTGACCTCGGAGAGCGCCGCGTAGATGCCTCCGGTGTGCAGCCAGCGCACGCCGAGGGTGCCGAAGAGGTGGTCCCAGTCGACGTCGTCCGGGCGGAGCTGACTGGCCGCGGTGTGTCCCCGGTCCGAGGTGCCGACCGCGCCGCGTACCCCGAAGCCCCGCTCGGTGAAGTTGAGCCCGTTGCGCACGCTCCGGCCGATGCCGTCGTACGGCACCCACCTGACGAACGAGGTGTCGACCCCGCCGGTGAGGATCAAGTCCTCCAGCAGCCGTCCCACCTCGTTGTCGGCGAACGCGGTGACCAGGGCGGTCCGCAGCCCGAAGCACCGGCGCAGTCCGCGCGCGACGTTGTACTCGCCGCCGCCCTCCCAGGCCCGGAACGTCCGCGCCGTGCGCACCCGGCCCTCACCCGGGTCGAGCCTGAGCATCACCTCGCCGAGCGAGACCAGGTCGAAGCGGCAGTCGTCGGCGGAACGGAGCGGCAGCATGGCGGGCCTTTCTGGCGGGCCGGACGGTGCCGGCGGTTGTGTGGTTCGGTGACTCAGCCGGCGGCGCGGCTGGCCTCGACGGCGGCCCGGTCAGCCGGCGGCGCGGCTGGCCTCGACGGCGGCCGCGGTCAGCCGGGTGACCTCGTCCCAGCGGCCCTCGGCGAGCAGGGTGGGGGCGACCATCCAGGTGCCGCCGACCGCGAGCACGGCGGGCAGCGCCAGGTAGTCGCCGAGGTTGCCGGTGTGCACCCCGCCGGTCGGGATGAACCGGACCGAGCGGAACGGGGCGGCCAGCGCCTTGACCGTGCCGACCCCGCCGAGCTGCTCGGCCGGGAAGAACTTGACCGTCTCCAGACCGGCGTCCAGCGCCATCTGGATCTCGGTGGCGGTGGCGGCGCCGGGAAAGACCGGCAGCCCGCGCTGCTGACAGTGGCGTACCACCGCGGGCGAGAAGCCGGGACAGACCACGAACCGGGCGCCCGCGTCGGCGGCCTGGTCGACCTGGGCCGGAGTCAGCACGGTGCCGGCGCCCACCAGCAGGTCGGGGCGCTCGGCCATCGACCGGATGGCGTCGGCGGCGGCGGCGGTCCGGAAGGTCACCTCGATGGCCCGCAGGCCGCCCGCGGTGAGCGCCGCGGCCAGTGCCGGCGCCGAGGCCGCGTCCTCCAGGACCACGACCGGCAGGATCCGGGTCGCCGCGATGGACTCGGCTACCCCCACGAACTGTTCATCATCTTGAACGCTGGTCACATATGCGACCCTACTGTGCTCGCCGACCCTGTCAAGTCGACTAGAGTGGCCGACATGACGACGGGGACGACCAGCGGCGCGGAGCTCCGGCCCGCACCGGCCGGCGCCACCGCTCCGCCCGGTCCGGTCGAGACGTTCCAGCCGGTGAAGTCGGCCGGCCGGACCCTCGACGTGCTGGAGGCACTGGCCGACTCACCGCAGCGGCGCTCCCTGGTCGAACTGGCCCGCACGCTCGGCATCCCGAAGAGCAGCCTGCACGGCCTGCTGCGCACGATGATCCAGCGCGGCTGGGTGGAGGCGGACGCCACCGGCACCCGGTTCGGGCTGGGCGTACGCGCCCTCCAGGTCGGTGCCGCCTACCTGGAGACCGACGACACCACAAGCCTGCTGGCCGGGGTGCTCGACGACCTGGCCGCCGAGTTCGGCGAGACCGTGCACCTCGGCCGACTGGACGGGCCACACGTGGTCTACCTGGCCAAACGCGAGTCCGTGCACCCGCTGCGGCTGTACAGCGCCATCGGTCGACACCTCCCGGCACACGCGACCGCGCTCGGCAAGGTGCTGCTCGCGCAGCGCACCGACGAGGCGGTGGACCGGCTGCTGAGCTGGCCACTGCCGGCGCTGACCCGGCACACCATCACCGACCCGGACCAGTTGCACGCGGAGCTGGCCTCGGTGCGGGACCGGGGCCACGCGGTGGACCGCGAGGAGAACACCGAGGGCATCGTCTGCTTCGCGATGGCGGTGCCGCTGCACTCCCCGGCCATCGACGCGATCAGCCTCTCCGTGCCGGCGACCAGGCTGGACGCGGAGTGCGAGGAACGGATCGTCGCCGCACTGCACGGCGCGGTCCGGCAGGTGCGGGCCGCCCGCACCCTGCTGGCCGGCGCCTGAGCCGGACCGGCCGCAGCCCGCCGACCCGACGCCGCCCACCCGCGCGACGTCGTACGCCGTTCAGCCCGACGGCGCAACCGCCATAACCGGCTCATCGCCATGAACAACCCCCGGCCGACCCACGCCCGGTTGCTTTCCGATTTCAAGCATGTAAATGTGTCTCCAGCTGCCCATGGGAGCGCTCCCTCGCACCACCCGCCGCACGCCCGGCACCACGCGGCACCGCACCACTCCACGGACACCCACCACGCCAAGGAGCATCATGAGACGTCCCGTCCCCGTCCTCGCGGCGGTCGCCGGCCTGCTGGCCAGCGCCGCCGTCGCGGTACTCAGCGCCGCCGGCCCCGCCCAGGCCGACGTGCAGATCTGCGAACAGTACGGCTCGACCACCATCCAGGGCCGGTACGTGGTCCAGAACAACCGCTGGGGCACCACCGCCCAGCAGTGCATCAACGTCACCGACAACGGGTTCTCCATCACCCGGCAGGACGGCCAGAGCAGCACCAGCGGCGCCCCCGTGTCGTACCCGTCGGTCTTCCTCGGCTGTCACTACACCAACTGCTCGCCCGGGACCAACCTGCCGATGCAGGTGAGCCAGATCAGCAGCGCGAGCAGCAGCATCAACTACAACTTCGTCGGCGGCGCCACCTACAACGCCTCGTACGACATCTGGCTGGACCCCACCCCGAAACGGGACGGCGTCAACCAGATGGAGATCATGATCTGGTTCAACCGGCAGGGTTCGATCCAGCCGATCGGCTCCTCGGTGGGCAACGGCACCGTGGGCGGACGTACCTGGGACGTGTGGCGCGGCAACAACGGCGGCAACAACGTCATCTCGTACGTCGCACCGTCGCCGATCAGCAGCTGGAACTTCAGCGTGCTGGACTTCATCAACGACGCCCGCAACCGTGGTGCGATCACCAACTCGTGGTACCTGACCAGCATCCAGGCCGGCTTCGAGCCGTGGATCGGCGGCACCGGGCTCGCCGTGAACTCCTTCTCCGCGTCGGTGAACGGCGGCGGCCAGCCGACGAACCCGCCGACCAGCCAGCCGACGAACCCGCCGACGAACCCGCCGGGCGGCAACTCCTGCCGGGTCGCCTACACGGCGAACTCCTGGAACAACGGGTACACCGCGTCGGTCACCATCACCAACACCGGCTCCAGCGCGATCAACAACTGGTCGCTGACCTACAACCTGCCGTCCGGGCAGCAGATCGGCAACGCCTGGAACGCCACCGTCACGCAGAGCGGATCGGCGGTGACCGCCCGCAACATCAGCTGGAACGGCAACATTCCACCCGGCGGTACGGCCTCGTTCGGCTACCAGGGCTCGTACAGCGGTACGTACTCGTCACCGACCTCGTTCAGCCTGAACGGTTCCCCCTGCAGCCGGGCCTGACCCACCCCTGACGCACTCCCATCCGGCTCCGGCCGGTGGCCGGGCGCAGCTGGCGACCGGTGCTCCCGCCATCCGTTCCACGGGTGGCGGGAGCATCTCGTCCGGCCGCCACGTCGGGTCGAGGCGACCCGGGAGATCGCCGACCGACTGCGCGGATCGACCGGCTACGGGGGTCGACCGGCTACGGGGGTCGACCGGCTACGGGGTCGACCGGCTAGGCCCGTATTCCGCACGTCGGCGATCGTCAGCACCATTCCAGCGGGTTGACGTCGAGTAGGTCCAGGATTTCGAGTTGTAGGGGTGTGGGTTGAGGGATGGTGTGTAGGTTTCCGCTGGTCGC